>JACMKV010000225.1 GCA_014379915.1 Burkholderiales bacterium | reverse complement strand
CAATCGTCGGTGTCGGACCCGTTCGGCGCGAGCTAAACCGGGCAACCGTCGAGTGACGCTGTGGTCTGGTCGTGACCGTCGGCGGCTGATGGCTGCAAGGAGATGCAGGGCCATTTGTTTAGCTGCCCCGTGCCTGGCGGATTGGTTATCGGCCCTGCCGCGCGGCGGCGGGTACCGCGAACCGCTGCCGGCAAGCGAGGATTGATGCTCGATTTAGCCGCCTTTTGCATTAACTTTCGGTCCTTTTGCGGAGGAATCGGAAGCCGAAGCGCACGCTTATCCCTTGGCTGGAAAGAAGCGCGGCATCCGTCAACCTGGCGCATTCAGTTTCGCCGCCATATCCCGTAACAGAGATTCGCGCAAAACCATCTGCGGCGTGACTTCGAGGCCGACTGCTTCCAGAACTCGTCGCCAGCGGTAAACCCAGTCGTGCCGCAACAGCGAGTTGACTACGTTGTCGCGACGGATGCGAGCGAGGCGCATCGGTTGCACTTCCAGGTCAGCGATGGTATCGGCAATGCCGGGGGCGTCGAATGGAATCGGGATAACAGCGTCCGGCCAGTTGAAGTGTTCATTGAGCACCTCCGGCGCCGGCGGTTTACCGAGCATCACGGTTCCCGCTGCCGCGCCTTCGAAATAGCGCGTGCCGAGTTCCATATGCCCACGAGTGATATCCGCCTCGTCCGCCCTCGCATGATTGGCGATAAAGTAGCTGCATCGCTTCAGCAGGTTCGACACCAACAATCGATGCTCCTTCGAGTCGAGCACATTGCCGTTTTTGACGGTGTCGAAGTAATACAGCCATTGTTTCTGCTCGGCGAGCTTGAGCAGCGCCTGATGGGTGACGGAAGAACGCCGCCCGATGTTCCAGACATCGATGCTGCGCTCCAGCTCTGGAATTGGAGCAAATTTGACGGCATCGATGCCTACCGGAAGATAGGTGCACGGACGGCCGGTTATCTTCGAAACGATCTCGACGCTGTTGCGCGTGCCCAGGAAAATATGATCGAATTCTCGCAAGGGACGCAATAAAAATTCACGCCCTTTCAGCCATTCCTCGCTCCAGCATTCATTGAGGTAACAAACCGCGTTCCGACATTTTTCTCGCCAATTATTGATTGAAGTGATGGCGATCAGCTCGAAAATGTCCATGCAGATGATGAAGAAAAGATCGTATTTTTGATTCAGGTAACAGGTGTCAAAATGCGGTGTGAGCAAGCGCGACAATAGCTTTGAATCGGTAGCGTAGTTCGCCAGCGTGTACAGTCTGCGGCTGAGTTTGAACGAATGCGCCGGAAGATAGGTATCGACGCTCTCCCATTCGCCGATCAGATCCTCCCACTCGTACAAAGCGCAATGCCACACACGGTCGTGAATGACCCGCTCGGATAATGTAAATACCCGAGCGTCCGGATGCGCGTGGAACACTGTCTTCGTGCCGAATAGGTTCATGTTTTTTGGATTTTTACTCGTCCGGTGCGGGTGCTGCTTACGAGCAATAGTTTTTCGGGCATCCAGGCAGGATTGCCCTACATACGCCTTGGCAGCAATATCCGGGCCTGTAGCTTCCAAATGCCAACCGCATAACGACCAGCCGATGAAGGTCCGAGAAAACCTTCTTTTATTCCTTGACTATGTCGGCCAGATGAGGGAGATGCGTATACACCGATTCGGGCCGGATTATTCTTACCCGCTCTTTTTCCGCGTCAGTTATGACGATGTAGTAACGCCTGTGACGAACTATCATGACGTTTAATGTCCTGCGGCGCATCGACGAGCTGCCCCGGAATCATCCGTTCGCCGGCAGTCGCATGCTGCGCGATGTGCTGGGCCTGGAGGGTGGTAGCGCGGACGCCAAGCACGTGACCACCTTGATGAGGAAGATGGGCGGGGAAGCGCTCTATTCGCCGCCCTCACACGAGCCGCAGGCATGCGGCGCACCCGATCTATCCGTATCGGTTGCGCGAGCGCTTGATTGCGCGCCCCAACCAGGCGTGGGCGATGGACATCCCCTACATCCCGATGCGCCGCGGCTTCGTCTAGTCTGGCGGCGGGGATGGATTGGGCCAGCCGCCGGATTCTCGCCGGGCGCGTCTCGATCAGTAGGACCAGCGACTTCTGCAGGGAGGCGGGGGAAGAAGCGCTGGCGAGGTAGGGCAAGCCCGAGATCTTGCACACCCGACCAAGGGAGTCAGTTCACCAGCCGAGTGCACCGGCTGCCTCACGCAACACGGCATCGCCATCAGCATGGAGGGCAAGGGAGCAGGGCGGGATAACGTGTTCGTGGAGCGACTGTGGAAGACGATCCACTACGAAGAGGTTTACTGGCACGCCTACGCCAGCGTGTCCGATGCCAAGACAGGGCTTGCTCGCTACATCGACTTCTACCACGGGCGCCGGCCGCATCGTGCGCTTGACGGCGTCACGCCGGTTGCCGTCTACTTCGATTCGCTGCCAGTACCGCTGGCAGCGTACCCCGCAGGGCTGCACTGATCTTCTTTGACGGGCTGTCTTAACGGACGGGGGCCACCTCACGTTCCTTATATTCGCAGCTGACGTTTTGACCAAAATAAATAGACAGGAGACTGAAAGGAATTGAACGTTTCCTTCGTGCAATCCTGAGGCCGCAATGGGCATCCGGTTAATGATTTATAAGGGTTTGGATTCTGGTTATTCGATCGGCCTTGAAATAATCAATCCCTGAAATTCTGATACTGCAGCGGAAAATCCGTAACAGATTTCTTTATCAGCGCAATCGCTTCCTGCAGGTTGTCGCGCTTGGCGCCGGTCACGCGAACCGCATCGCCCTGTATGCTCGCCTGCACTTTGAGCTTGCTGTCCTTCAGCAGCTTGACGATTTTCTTGGCGCGTTCTGACTCCACGCCGACCTTCATCGTGACCGTCTGCTTCACCTTGTTGCCGCTGATTTTATCGATCTTTCCCATCTCGATCGCGCGCACGTCTATGCCGCGCTTGGCGAGCTTGCCGTTGAGGATATCGAATACCTGGTTCAGCTTGAAATCGTCGTCGGCGTAAACGCTCAGCACGTACTCGGCCTGTTCGATGCGCGCATCCGAGCCTTTGAAATCGAAGCGCGTCGAAATTTCCTTGTTGGCCTGATCAACAGCGTTGCGCAACTCCTGCTTGTCGATTTCTGAAACGATGTCGAATGAGGGCATTTAGTGTCCTGAGTCGTAAGTTCCCGCTATTTGGCGATCAGTTTGATTGAATGCGACAGCACGGGCAGCGCCGTGCCGTCGTCGAACTCGGCTGCCGCGACGATGGCATGGCGCGCGAGGTCCTCGGCCGATTTCGCTGGATCGCCATAACTTGAAAAGAGTGCGCCGAGCGCATAGTCGCCGCCGCTTCCCAAGGCATAAAACTTCGAGTATTCCTGCACCGTGCGGTGCGCGGCAACGCCAAAAATGCCGTGCGGATTCGCGATCAACACGTCCATGCGCGACGACTCGAGCTCGTCTTCCTTATCTTCTTCGGGATTCAGAAAATATCTGTCCTTCAGCGCGCCGTGCAGCGCGTGCCACACCTTGAAGATATTGCCGACCGTATCGAGCCTGACCGTGCCGATGTCATTGAAGTATTCGGCAGTAATCATCTTGAACGTCGCCGAACCGGTGATCGCAAGCAAGCTGTCGCCGATACGCAATATCTTGTCATGGTTGACCACGTAGTCGGCCGATTCCTTCGCCGGGCCCCACTTGGTCAAGGTATCGGCGGCGATCGCGACGACGCCGTTTTTCTTGACAACGGCGAGAGTGGTCATGGTTGCTAAGTCCTTTCAACCCCCTTCGTCTTAGCCAAGGTGGCACACATAATCGATCGTTGCTATCGTTTCTATCTCGAACGAGCTGTTTGCGGGAGCGCTGAAGCGCTCGCCGGCGCGAAAACGTTGCCATTCGGCGGCCCCGGCAATCCTGACTTTGCATTCCCCGGCCTGCAGCTCCACGGTCTCCTTTTCCTGGGTCTTGAAGGTCAATGTGCTCGGGAAAATGACGCCTACGGTTTTACGCGCGCCATTTTCGAACAGCACGGTGTGGCTGACGCATTTACCGTCGAAGAAAATGTTGGCGATCGTAATGACGCTGACATTATCGAATTGTGGCATTTTGAACTCCTGGCGGGTGCGGATTGTGCGGAACGGAAGCGCAGGCGCAGCGCGCGGGAACCTTTGTGAACCTCTGCACAAGTGTCATTCTGAAGGCTTCAGCCGAAGAATCTGCTTTGATTCGGGGTAAAGTAGATCCTTCCCCCAGCTTTCGCTGGGGCTAAAAGGCGGCTCAGGATGACTTGTTCACAGGTTACTTTGCGGATCGCGCAGTCACGAAAGCTAAAAGCGGCAGCCGCGCTGCGCGAGCCAGTCTGTTTCGAGCGCTCATGAAACGTCCTTTTTCGTGCGCAGCCTGGTTGCGATGCGCATGCGCAGTGCATTCAATTTTATGAAGCCGGCAGCGTCCTGCTGATTGTATGCGCCCTGATCGTCTTCGAAAGTGACAACCGCGGCATCGAATAGCGAATCGCTGGCCGAGCTGCGGCCGGCGACCATGACGTTGCCCTTGTACAGCTTCAGGCGCACCGAGCCGTTCACGTTGTTTTGCGAGGCATCGATCATCTGTTGCAGCATTCTACGCTCGGGGCTCCACCAGTAGCCGTTGTAAATCAGTTCGGCATAGCGCGGCATCAACTCGTCTTTCAGATGTGCGACCGCGCGATCGAGCGTAATCGATTCCATCGCGCGGTGCGCCTTCAGCATGATGGCGCCGCCAGGCGTTTCGTAACAGCCGCGCGACTTCATGCCGACATAGCGGTTCTCGACCAGATCGAGGCGGCCGATGCCGTGTTTGCCGCCGAGGCGATTCAGCTCGATCAGAACATTGGCCGGGCTCAGACGCTTGCCGTTCAACGCTACGATGTCGCCGCGCTCGTAAGCGATTTCCAGGTATTCGGCCTGATCGGGGGCGTTCTCGGGGGACGCGGTCCAGCGCCACATCGCTTCATCCGCTTCGCGCGCCGGATCTTCGAGCGCGCGGCCCTCGTACGAGATGTGCAGCAGGTTGGCGTCCATGCTGTAGGGGCTGCCGCTTTTCTGCTTCATTTCGACCGGGATGCCGTGACTCTCGGCGTAAGCGAGCAGCTTCTCGCGTGAGGTCAGATCCCATTCGCGCCACGGCGCGATCACGCGGATGTCAGGCTGCAGCGCGTAATAGCCGAGTTCGAAACGGACCTGATCGTTGCCCTTGCCGGTCGCGCCGTGGGACACCGCATCGGCGCCGGTCTGGCGTGCGATTTCGATCTGCCGTTTCGCGATCAGCGGCCGCGCGATGCTGGTTCCGAGCAGATACTCGCCTTCGTAAACCGCATTCGCGCGAAACATCGGAAACACGAAGTCGCGCACGAATTCCTCGCGCAAATCGTCGACGAAGATTTCCTTGATGCCGAACTGCTTCGCCTTGGCGCGCGCCGGCTCAAGCTCTTCGCCCTGGCCGATATCGGCGGTAAAGGTGACGACTTCACAGGCATAGGTATCCTGCAGCCATTTCAGAATTACTGAGGTGTCGAGGCCGCCGGAGTAGGCCAGCACAACTTTTTCGATTTTTTTTATTTCAGACATGCTGTTTATGTTCTGAAGTTAGATCGGGAAGACATTAAGAGCTGTCGTTCCCGCCTCCGATTAAAACATTCGAGGGCAGGCTGCAGCGGGAACCCAGGGTTTCGTAGTCGCTGGATTCCCGTTTTCGCGGGAATGACGGGGGGTGGCGTTCGTCAAAACTCGTCGTCGGTAACCTTACGAATTTATTTTCCCCAACAGCAAAAACTCCATCAACGCCTTCTGTGTGTGCAGCCGGTTTTCGGCTTCATCCCACACCACGCTTTGCGGCCCATCGATGACTTCAGCGGCGACTTCTTCGCCGCGATGCGCGGGCAGGCAGTGCATGAACAGCGCATCGGGATTGGCGCGGCTCATCATTTCAGCATCGACCTGAAAATCGGCAAATTCGCGTTTGCGATCTTCGGTTTCAGCCTCGAAACCCATACTGGTCCAAACGTCGGTGGTGACGAGGTCTGCGCCGCTTGCGGCTTCCATCGGGTCGTTGAAGCATTCGAGATGCATGCTCTCGTAGCTTTCGCCGCGCCCAGGCTCGACTTCATAACCGGGCGGCGTCGATACGTGGAAATTGAAGTCAAAAATTTTTGCCGCCTGCAGCCAGCT
>JACMKV010000224.1 GCA_014379915.1 Burkholderiales bacterium | reverse complement strand
GCGATGCGGCGCCGCTACTCAAGAATCTGGAAACGTACGAGGGGCTGCGTTATCAGCATCGTCCGGCGAATCTGGAGGATGTGTTTTTGAAACTCACCGGGCGCGAATTGCGCGATTGATCGCATGGCTCTCACTAACTAGCTTGTCGTCCCCGCGGATGCGAGGACCCAGTGACTTCCGTCAAAGACGCTGGATTCCCTGAATTCACGAATCAAGTGCAACACCCGTATAAGGTGTTGCCATGGAAACCCGATACGAACATCTGACATTAGCCGAACGCATTGAACTCTACCGTCGGTTTAAACAAGGTGAATCAGTGAGAGCCATGAGCCGAGCGTTGCTGCGCTCGCCAAGCACCGTCAGCCGCGAGCTTCTTCGCAACAGCCGGCCAACCAAGGTGTGGTCCGGCGGTTATGAGCCGGCGCGGGCGGAAGACCTGGCGCAACGCCGGCGCCGCTGGGATAACCGCTTCAAGCTGGCCCGGGATGCGGCATTGCAAGTCCACGTTCGCGAGCATCTTGTGGAGGGCTTCTCGCCCGAGCAGATCAGTGGCCGGCTGCGCCGTGAACACGGTCATTGCGTCGTCTCTCATGAATCGATCTATCACTACATCTATCATCGTTCAGCCCAGAAGGATTACTGGCACCGTCTGTTACCGAAGCGTACATCCCGGCGTGGACGCCTGGGTCGACGCGGCGGCAGTCCGGTTACCCGTATCGCGCATCGGGTGCCAATTGCCGAGCGCCGCCCCGAGATCAATACGCGCGCCGATCCTGGACACTGGGAAGCCGATCTCATGCTCTTTGCCCGCTATGGTCAGGCAATCCTCATCACGCACGAGCGGCGCTCGCGCGTGCTGTTTGCGACGCGTCAGCCGAACAAGGCCGCGGAGCCAGTCGCCGATCGCCTGCTGCGGCAGTTTCGCGCTTTGCCGCCCTCGCTTCGACAAACCCTGACCTTCGATAACGGCACCGAATTCAGCCATCATTACCGGCTCAATCAAGAACTTGGCATGGCGACCTACTTCTGCGATCCGCATGCACCCTGGCAGAAGGGCGGCATCGAGAATGCGATCGGGCGCATGCGCCGCACCCTGCCGCGGAAAACCGATCTTGCGACGCTCTCGCCATCCGAGCTCGATCGGCTGATCGCCGCTTACAACCACACGCCGCGGAAATGCCTGGGCTTCCAAACCCCGGCCGAGCTATTCTGCGAATTCCTTAAACCGTTGCACTTCAAACGTGGAATGCACCTTCCCGCATTCGCGGGAATGACAGCGATAGGAGTTGTTCAGGGCCTCCTTAATAGTCTGTTAATTCAACCGAGGCACGTGGAAGCGATTCGAATCGGTCATTCGCGCGACGAGCACGAATTGCTTGCATTATGCGACGTCGCTTGCGCTCGCGGGATGGCGGCCGAATGTTACGAGTTACGAGCGACCCGTATGCCCAACCTTCCCAGCAAGGCCTGATCCTGCTCTGCCTGCGGATTCCCGGTCGTCAACAACTTTTCTCCGTAGAAAATGGAATTGGCGCCGGCGAGGAAACATAGCGCCTGCAACTCGTCGGACATCTTGTCGCGTCCAGCGGACAAGCGCACGCGTGCCGTCGGCATTGTGATGCGGGCGCACGCGATCGTGCGCACGAATTCCAGCGGATCGAGCGCAGCTTGCCCATGCAGCGGCGTACCCGGAACCTGCACCAGGTTGTTGATCGGAACGCTTTCCGGATACGGATCGAGATTTGCCAGTTGCGCGATCAGATCGGCGCGCTGCCGGCGCGTTTCACCCAAGCCGACGATGCCGCCGCAGCACACCTTGAGCCCCGCCTCGCGTACCTTCTCCAGCGTGTCCAGGCGATCGTCCTGAACGCGCGTCGTGATGATTTCGCCGTAGAAATCCGCGGCGCTGTCGAGATTGTGGTTGTAATAATCAAGCCCGGCGCTTTTCAACTGCTCGGCCTGGCCATCGCGCAACATGCCCAGCGTTGCGCAGGTTTCGAGTCCGAGTTTGCGCACCGCCTTGATCAGGTCGACGACGCGGTCGAGATCGCGCTGCTTTGGCCCGCGCCATGCCGCGCCCATGCAAAAACGCGTTGCGCCTTTTGCCTTCGCGGCGCGCGCCGCGGCAATCACCGCATCGGCCGACAACATCGCCTCATTGTCGACCCCGGTGTGGTAGCGCGCGGCTTGCGGACAATAGCCGCAGTCTTCCGGGCAGCCGCCGGTCTTGATCGACAGCAAGGTCGATAGCTGCACTTCGTTTGGATCGAAATGGGCGCGATGCACGTTTTGCGCGCGATGCAACAAGTCCATAAACGGCAATGCAAACAGGGCTTCGACCGCATCGGTTGACCAACCACCACTGGGGACGGTCCGGTGTACGGGCGTGGTTAACGAATCATTGATTTTCATCGTGGCGAAAACGAAGAGATGTGCGGTACGCTTGCGGCTTTATCCAATCATTCAGGATGCACCAGCCCTTGTCAATTTCGCCGCGCGGATTTTTGAACCGCTGCCTAAAGTCTGCCCAGATTCTCGTGCCGCAAAGCTGCGTGCTGTGCAGCGGTGGGAGCAGCGAAACCGCCTTGTGCGCGCCGTGCCTCGCTGCGTTGCCGCGGCTCGCGCGCGAGCGTTGCCCGGTCTGCACGCTGCCAACTTTGAGCGGCGAGGTGTGCGGCGCGTGCTTGCGGCATCGGCCGAAATTCGATCGCGTCGATTGCGCGCTGGTTTACGCGTTCCCCGCAGACACTTTGATTCAGGCGCTGAAATATGACGGCAACCTGGCTGTCGCCAAAGTACTCGGCGCTGTTCTCAAGGCGTCTGTCGCTGACCGCCCCGACTTGATTCTCGCCATGCCGCTGTCGAAACAAAGGCTGCGCGAACGCGGCTTCAATCAGGCGCTCGAAATCGCCAAGTTCGTGGCCCGAGAACTCGACATTCCAATCGCGATCGATTCCTGTCGCAAGACGCGCGATACGCCGCCGCAGACCGCTTTGCCCTGGAAGGAGCGCGCGAAAAACGTTCGCGGTGCCTTTGTCTGCGATATGAATCTCGCCGGTAAGAAGGTTGCGGTCGTAGACGACGTAATGACGACCGGCGCAACCCTGAACGAATTCGCCGCAACCCTGCGCAAATCCGGGGCCAGCGAAGTCAGCGGCTGGATCGCGGCGCGTACTTTGCCGCGCTAGGGAGGCGCGTCAAACAGAGTTACTTCCCCGTTTGAAAAAGGGGGAGAGCGGAGCGAGGGGCCGAGGGGGATTTCACGGCCGTCACGCCCCCCGCTTTGCTCTCTCCCAACGTTCCTCACGATGCGATGTTCGACATTGTTCTGTATCAGCCTGAAATCCCGCCGAACACCGGCAACATCATTCGCCTCTGCGCGAATAGCGGGGCTCGCCTGCATCTCGTCCAGCCTCTGGGTTTCACGCTAGACGACAAGCAGTTGCAGCGCGCCGGGCTCGACTATCACGAATATGCGGCGATCGCGGTGCACGCAAGCTGGCGGGCAGTGCGCGATCAATTGCAAGGACGACGCATGTTCGCAGTCACCACCCAAGCGACCCAGCGCTACGACAAACCGCGCTATCGCGAAGGCGATGTTTTCGTTTTCGGCCCGGAAACGCGCGGCCTGCCGCCTGCGACGCTGGACGAATTCGGCGAAGAATATCGCGTGCGCCTGCCGATGCTACCTTTGAGCCGCAGCATCAATCTGTCGAATGCGGTGGCAATCATGGTTTTTGAGGCGTGGCGGCAGATCGGTTTTGATAGGGGGATCTGATGGGCCGCAGGCGCGATCGAGGACATTCGGTGGGTCGGGTAGGTGAAGTGCGAAGTCCTCTGACCGGCGCAGGCCGGGCAGGGCACGCTTGATGTTTAGATAAATGACTCTGGCCGCTTTTACTTCCCTTAAGCCGCGCGTTCTCACGCTGCAGCCGCACCACTTCGTCATCGACCGGACGCCCGCGGCCTGGGTCGGCGCACCAATCAGCGCTTCACGCTCAAGCTGCTGCTTCCATTTCCGGAGCTGGTTGACGGAATCCCCTTGCTCGCGGGCAACCTGGTTTGCAGTTCTGTAGCCTGCCTCGGCTTGTCGGATCGCCTCGGCGCGAAATCACGCAATTTTAGCTAACGATGCAGAGAGCAACCCTCGTTGGACGTGGGTTTCACAGATCAGGCATTGCCGGCACCCCCGCTATCCACGGATGGGCGAGGACAAGAGCGATCCACGCGACTGTGCCTATAAAGACTGGCACGAAAGAACGCTTTGCGCCAACAGTTTCTGGTTTTACCCAAGCCGCGTCGCGGCGGTTAATAACAAGCATCTCGATGATGGCCCAGACGCCAAGGCCGCCAAACAACACGAGCGATCGAGAATCGCCATTCGCGATGAGATGCGCAACCGCCCATAAAAAGACTCCGGTCAGCTGTGGATGCCGTATGCCCCGCTTGATGTCAGTCGGAACACGACTGCTGAAGAACAACACCAAAGCAACCAGCATCAGCGCGCCGGTCACCACCCGCATTCCGTCGGCCGGGCCGTAGAGCGCGGTTGGTGCGGTATTTCGCCATCCGAACACCATGCAAACAAGCGAGATCACGATGAGCGCGGAAAAAACAGCGCGATACGCGCCTCCTCCCAGTGTTTCGGTCACCTTCAACTTTAGCTGCGGGGCGGCACCAGGGACGAGATGCACGATGCTCCACAGCAAGATGCCTGTAATCAACAATCCCATACTGAACCCTTTGAACGGCTGATCGCCGATCGCTTGCGCGCGCGGTCGAATTTTTGGGGGTTAATCTTACAGAGCAGAAAATAAAGGCCCGGTCCCCGCTCCGTGACCCCTAAGGCCTGACCCTCGTTAGTCTTTGAATTCCCGTTAAGCTTTGTACCCGTCAATCTTGACCCCGGTCAGTCTTTTGCAACCTTACTTCAGAGTGCACGGCAATCTGTGCCATCTTGTTTCATATGATCTCTCGCCATTTCCGGCGCAAACGCCAAAAGTCTTTGTTGCCATGTGGCTTTTTCGAGAACTTCAATTTTCTTGCCCTTGACTACAAAGTACATGTCCGGAGTGCCGCCCTTGTCGGTAACGTGCCAAATATAGCGCTCGTCCTTTCCCTTACGTTCAAACTTAACACTACTTCTCCCAGGCTGAGCGGATAAAGGAACGCTTTGCTTTGGTATTCTCCGTTTTTCTTATCGCAGACTTGGACGGCCTCCCCGCTGTTCTGAGCTTTTGGCCGATCAACCGTCTGAACCATTGCGGACGCTACGTCGTTAGAGGGTTTTTCCGCCGAGCAAGCGGACGTGTTGACTGAGAGGAAGGCCACGAAGACCCCCAATAAGTGCTTCATATCACCTCTCCTCTGTTTGTTACAAACCAACATTGATCCTAGCATGTCAATCCTTGAAAGGGCGCATAAGCGTTAAAGAGTCCATCAGAACATTCCGCAGATTTCTCTTGAAAATTCCAGTCCGCGTAGGATGGGTCGAGCGCAGCGATACCCATCATCGTTCCCCGCAAACACTTCCAGCCGCCGCCCCATCGCCTGCCCAATCGATCGGGTAGTGACCCAGCCGGACATAGCGATGGAAAGAAGAATGCGG
>JACMKV010000223.1 GCA_014379915.1 Burkholderiales bacterium | reverse complement strand
GGGTCGCGAGTACGGCACGCACACAGATCGCGCATGACGAATGGACAGCAATTTTGCGTGCGGGTGCCCGGAATATCCACCCCGCCACTTCGTGTCTCACCTCCTCTAAAGAGGAAGGGGAGATGAGGCGTGCTAGCGCGATTCGGGCGGCGATTCCGGGACCACCCAGTAGTAGATATTGTGCCCTTCGACCCGAGCGGTTTCTTGCGGCGCCCAATCGCCCATATCGAAGCTGTGCGAAACGATGCGCGTGCCGGGCTTCAGCTCGCGCAACAACTTCGGGCGCAGCCGCAGATTCAGCGGCCGCTGCAGGTAAAGCGTGACGACGGTTGCGTCCTTGAAATCCATTTCGAACAGATTGCCTTCGCGAAACTCGACGCGATGGGCAACGCCGGCAGCTCTTGCGTTATCGCGCGCCTCGCTGATCATCTGCGGATCGATTTCGACGCCGATGCCGCGCGCGCCATATTTTTTCGCCGCCGCGATCACTATGCGCCCGTCGCCCGATCCCAGGTCATAGATCACATCGTCCGGTCCGACCCTGGCCATCTCGAGCATTTTTTCGACGACAGGCTCTGGCGTCGGCACATAGGGAACATCGATCGACACAATATTTTGCGCGTGCACGATGCCCGCAAGCAGCGTTGTAATGAGCAAGGTTGTGTAGCGCATTTTTTATCCGGAAATAAGCAGGCTCGTCATCAGCAAACAAAAAGTATAGCGAAGTAATGATTGGTGGGCGGCTCCGCCTAAGAATAAACGGTTGTCGACGATGCATTCGAGGAATACGCTAAAACCCGTTGTATGGCAGCGTCTCTGGGAAACGCTTTCCGCCTCAATATATCGAAATAGCGTCAAACGGTCTTTGGCAGATCAGCACATAATTCGTATTCATCCCGGATTGGAGAGGGCTGAGTAGATGCAGGGAAGAAATAAAGACGCTGCTTCGATTTTTCGCTATTGGGGTAAGGCGAAACCGCGCGAGGGTTGTATTCCCTACCATCTCCTGCCCTACCATTGTCTCGACGTCGCCGCAGTTGGCCGTTTACTCTTGAGGCAGCAAAAATTCAGCGTCGGTGTGTTTGCGAAAGCAGCTGGCTTGAGCGAGGCTGCGCTGGCCGCGGCGATAGTTTTCTTTCTGACTCTCCACGATATTGGTAAATTCGCCAGAGGTTTCCAAAATCTGGCACAAATCTCAGTAACGAACTAGTCTCCGAAGACTCCAGGTTCGAGTATGGAGGAGACATCCATCACGACACCCTGGGATGGGTCGCCTGGAAAACTTGCGCGCAAGGCGGTCTGCGTGAAATTGGCTTAGCGACTGCGGTAGATGGTGCTTGGGAGATGTTGCTTCGCACGAGCTGCGGACACCACGGGGAACCGCGTCATCAAAGGGCATTTCCCCGCGCTTCATTGAAGGCGCGTTATTTTCACGACGACGATCTTTCAGCCGTCTCAGCTTTCGTCAAAGAAACGGCTGCTTTGCTCTTGCCCGATGGGCTGTCCGAATCATCCGGACAGCTGCCATCCGGAACTGCTTTGACCTTAGACGACATTGCTGCCTCCTTTTCCTATCGATAGCTGAACTGGCGCCGCGCCGTCAAATCGTGCACCCGTAACCCACTTGCATTTGACCCGCAACCAGGTTTCAGCCGGCGCCGTCAGATTATCTTCCTCATCCTCAGCCACCCGCGGATTTTGTCTGCAATCTTCATCGGACCAATCGGCTGAACGGACCATCGCGGTGAGGAAACCAGATCGCTTTGTTCAAGCTGATTCGGTCGCAGCGGTTAGCCGTGGCGATTTCTTCTTACTCCGCGGCTTTTTGCTTGTAAAGCGGGACAGAATGAAGCCGCCCGGGTTCGACAAAATGTCGCAAGCCTGCTCTAATTAGCGCTCGTTTATGCCTGATTTTCTTCGCGGTTGTCCATGGCCTCCTCGGCAAAAGAAGTTGAATCCGTTTCGCAAGAATGCTGGTTGCAGCACTCTGTTCTGATCGTTGACGATGAGCCCGGCATGCGCAATTTTCTGCGGCGCGCGCTCGAATCGCGCTGCGGCCTGGTCGAAACTGCCGCCAGCGCCGAAGAGGGCGCAGAGCTCGTCGAGCGCTACCACTTCGATCTTTTGATTCTCGATATCGCGCTGCCTGGCAAAGCCGGCGTCGAATGGATGAAAGAGCTGCGAGCGAACGGCTTTGCCGGCGATGTGATTCTGATTACGGCATTCGCGGATATCGAAACAGCGATCGACGCACTGCGCGCTGCGGCTTCGGATTTCATCCTGAAACCGTTCCGGCTCGATCAGATTCTGAATTCGATCAGGCGCTGCTTCGAGCGCGTACTGCTGGCGCGCGAAAACGCGATGCTGCGCCGGGAAGTCGCCGAGTTATCGGGCATCGATGGCCTGGTCGGCACGTCGGAGGCGGTGCGCAATCTTCGTGCGCTGATCACGCGCATCGCGCCGACGCCGAGCACGGTATTGCTGCAGGGTGAATCGGGGACCGGCAAGGAAGTAACGGCCAGGGCGCTGCACGGCCTGAGCAAACGCGCGCAGCGCAGCTTTGTTCCGGTGAATTGCGGCGCGATCTCGCCCGAGCTGATCGAAAACGAGTTGTTTGGCCATATAAAGGGCGCCTTTACCGGCGCCAACGAAAACCATATCGGGCTTTTTTTTTACGCACAGGGCGGCACTTTGTTTCTCGATGAAATCGGCGATTTGCCGCTGCCGATGCAGACCAAGCTGCTGCGCGTGCTGGCTGAACTCAAGATTCGCCCGGTCGGATCCGAGCGCGAAGTCGCCGTCGACGTCCGCGTGATCGCGGCGAGCAATCGCGATCTCGGCCCCGAAATCGCTGCCGGGCGCTTTCGTCAGGACCTGTTCTACCGGCTCGACGTAATCAACATTACGATACCTCCGCTGCGGGAACGAACCGAGGATATTCCGGTACTTGCTCAGCATTTCTTACGTCAGTTATCCGCGCATTTGGGCATTCCGCCGATTCCGCTCACGTATGACATCGTGCAAAGCCTGCAGGCTTATGCGTGGCCGGGTAATGCGCG
>JACMKV010000222.1 GCA_014379915.1 Burkholderiales bacterium | reverse complement strand
TCGGGCCCATTGAGCCATGACATCGCCGGGCAACCGGGCTCGGCGCTGTGGGTCGAATACGACCGCTATGCGCGCAGCCAGGCGCCCTCGGAATATCTCGTCCACATCAAGCCTGAGCAGATCGCCGACGGTAAAGTGCGGCTGTCGCTGAACCTCGATTTCTTCGAGCACGTCGAGAAAGCGTCGTTCCTGAACCGGATAGCGTCGAAGCGCGCGACGGCCGTCTGACCCATGTTTTCAATGCGCCCGACGCGAATCATCCGGCGACAGTGATTTACCGTTTCAAGGCGAGCAGTTTCGGCGGCCTGCTGCTGACCATGTCGCTGGCGGACGGGCCGCAACTCAGCTTCCGCCAGTTCTTTTATCCTTGATGATGGGGCACGCATGGAATCGATAATACGCGGTGCGGTCGTATTCATCTTTCTGCTGTTGATCTTTCGCCTGTCGGGCAACCGCACCTTGGCGCAAATGACGAGTTTCGATCTTGTGCTGCTTCTGATTATCAGCGAAACGACGCAGCAGGCGTTGATCGGCGAGGATCAGTCGATGACGAATGCGGCGTTGCTGATCGTCACGCTGGTTGGCATCAGCATTATCCTGTCGCTGCTGAAGGAGCGCATGCCGCGGCTGGAAAAATGGCTGGATGGCACGCCGATGATCATCGTCGAAAACGGCAAGCCGCTGAAAGACAGGATGGACAAGGCGCGCATCGACGAGGCCGATATTCTCGAAGCGGCGCGCGAAATGCAGGGACTGGAGCGCATCGATCAGATCAAATACGCGGTGCTCGAACGCGGCGGCGGCATCACCGTCGTGCCCATCGACAAAAAAGCGTAACGCGGCGATTTGCTATCCGCCAGCTTCCACAGCAGTAACCTGTCGATCGCGCAATCGCTGCGCGAATACGGCCGCGGCATTGCCGGCGGTCTGCTGGTCAGCCTGCCGCTCCTGTACACCCAGGAAGTCTGGCACGCCGGATTCAGCTGGCATCCAGCCAGGCTGATTCTCTATGTCGTCGCCACGTTTGTATTACTGCTCGGCTATAACCGCTATGCCGGCCTGCACAGCGATGCGAGTTTCGCCGAAGTCGCCATCGATTCGGTTGAGGAAATGGGGCTGGGCGTGCTGATCGCCGCATTGATTCTGTGGCTGATCGGCCGCATCACGCTGGACAGCGAAATCGGCGAAGCGATAGGGCAGATCGTGATGGAAGCGATGCAGGTCGCCGTCGGCGTTTCGATCGGCACGGCGCAACTCGGCGGCGGTAGTCCGCAAGACGGGCCACATGCCGGGCGCAACGAAAAACAGGAAAAGGGCCAGGAGAATGGCCAAGAGAAGGGCGAGAAAAGGGGTCGGACCAGCGAAGCGGAAATGCTATCGCGTCAGCGCCAGGATGCTCCCGGTTTTCGGGCGCAAGTGGTGATCGCGACTTGCGGGGCAGTCCTGATTGCAGGAAACGTCGCGCCGACCGATGAAATCACGATCATCGCGATCGCGAGTTCGCCGTGGCGCATTCTCGGCCTCGCCGCGCTGTCGATCGCGATCGCCACGAGCATCTTGTATTTCAGCGAATTTCGCGGTTCGAAACATCTGACCAGCGATCGAACCTGGTTGAATATCACAACCGGCGCAGTGCTGACTTACGCGATCGCACTCGCAACTTCGGCAACCATACTGTGGTTTTTCGACCGTTTCGAACATAACGCCATCGGCATCTGTATCGCCCAAACCGTGGTGCTCGCCGTCGCCGCGAGCCTCGGCGCATCGGCCGGCCGTCTGCTGTTGCTGCAACGTGAATAAACTGCTGCAACATGAATTAGCGGCTGCAGCATGAATAAGCCGCAGAAAAACTGGCTCGAATGGAGCGTGTTCGCGCTCGGCCTGGTGCTCGTTGTCGGCTCCCTGGGTTATCTGGTGCAGTACGCATTGACACTCGAAGGGAGACCTCCGATCATCAGCGCCCAAACCGGTCAGCCGCGCCAGCAGGCGGGAAGCTATATCGTGCCGGTCACGGTAGCCAACGATGGCGATCAGACCGCCGAGCACGTGCAGATCGAAGTCCAGATCTCCGCCGTCGGCGTGGCACTCGAAACCACGATGTTCGAACTCGATTTCCTGCCGAGCCGATCGAAGCGCGAGGCGTGGGCGAGCTTTGTCAACGACCCGACCGGGAACCAACTGCGGGCGCGCGTCGTCGCTTATCAGAAGCCTTAGGGGTTTGTTGAAAAACTCCGTTCGCCGCGAGCATAGCGCTTTAGCGAGCAGTCGAAGGATCGTAAGCGGCTGAATTCAAATCCGTCCCTATTTCGACTTCGCTTCGTTACGCTCAATGCGAACGGCTTTGCGGCATTTTCAACAAACCCTTAGAGAGCCTTTGGCAAGTTCTCCGTTCGTGGTGAGCTTATCGAACCATAAATGGAGGATCTCACTCAATCAATGGGTCGCACGATTGCACTTCGACAAGCTCGAAGCCTGCCCTAGAATGCATGAATCGAGGGGCGAACGGCAACAAATCAGAGGTCCTTAGCCCGTCGCCGCCGATGGCCGACCGAAGCGCTGCGCGTGAACTGCGGCCAGAATTGCGTGCCGAATTGAAATCATGTTTGCGGAAACGATAGCGTCGCGCGCTACACGTTTCCCGACCTCGTCACGCTGCTGGCAAAAGCGTCGCCGGCGCAGTCGGGAGACGAATTGGCCGGCATCGCCGCCGTCCACGCCGAAGAGCGCGCGGCAGCGCGACTGGCGCTGGCGGCGGTTCCGTTGCAAACGTTTCTGCATGTCGCGCTGATTCCGTACGAAGCCGACGAAATCACGCGCCTCATCATCGATGAACACGATGCCGCGGCGTTTGCCGAAATTGCGCATTTGACGGTCGGCGGCTTTCGCGACTGGTTGTTGTCCGACGCTGTGGATGACGCGACGTTGACGCGAATTGCATCCGGGATCACGCCGGAAATTGGCGGCGGCAGTGTCCAAGCTGATGCGCAATCAGGATTTGATTCTGATTGCGCGCAAATGCCGGGTCATTACGCGGTGAACGCCTTGGCTTAAGCTCGCCCGACAGCATGGGAATTTATCTGACTTACGAGCCGCGTGCCGGCCGCGTCGATGCCGAGCGCAACTGCATTTCAAATATTCGGGAAGGGGGATTGAGCTACGCCGAAGCGGCAAACAAATTGCACTATTTGATGTGCGAATCGCGCCGCCTCAAGCTGAGCGGCGTTCAATTGAAGGAGCAGGAGCAGACCCGGGCTTTGCGGAGCAATCGCGACGGACGGGAATAGCAGGGCCGCGTTTGCCTGTGGCGACCAAACATCGCTATGACGAACGCATTTACGGACCGGTTTAGATATTCAGCTGTTTGACGAGCCGTACAAAGCGTTCGGCCGCGGCGCGCTCGGCCAGCGCGCCGTAGCGCAAGTCGATATAGAGCCGGCTGATCGCATCGACCGCTGCGGCGTGCTGCGGTCTCGCCTCAGCGACACGCGCGGCAAAGTCGCGCGGACCTTCCGCAGGCTGCCGTGGAAAACCGCTTTTCGCCAGCTTCGCGCAAAACATCCGGTAAGCTGAAACGACCGGATCTCGCGGTGCGGCGCGATCTTGTCTGAGCAGCATCGCGGCCATTGCGAGAACGATGAGCGCGACCACGATGATCAGCGCAACCGTCATGGTCTGCCATGAAGCCTCTTGCAAACCGAAGCTCGACAGGACTTGCAGCTGACGCGACGGATCGTAGCCGAGTACCCATTGATTCCAGCTATTCGACACCGCATCCCAGGTCAGGCGCGCCGGCTGCAGCCATGTCTGCTCGCTGAAGCTTGCGAGCGCAAACGCATCATGGGCGGGCAG
>JACMKV010000221.1 GCA_014379915.1 Burkholderiales bacterium | reverse complement strand
TTCGGCGTGGGATGTTGTCGAGCGCGGTTACGGCGTATGCCGCGATCTCGCGCATGTCAGCGTTGCCTTGTGCCGCGCGTTCAATCTGCCGACGCGTTACGTGTCGGGTCACGTCCCGGATATCGGCGTGTTCGATCCCGGGCTGACGATGGATTTTCATGCGTATCTCGAGGTGTATCTCGGCGGCTATTGGCATACCTTTGATGCGCGCTATAACGCGCTGCGCATCGGGCGGGTGAAAATCGCGCATGGCATGGACGCGATCGACGGCGCCTTCGCGACCATCTATGGCCAGGCGACCCTGACCAGATTTGAAATATGGGCGTATCAGATCGATCGATCGCAAGTGCGCGTCGGCGATCCGATCGATCTTTCGAAGCGGCTCGATGGTACGGTGGAATTGAAATTGACGGCGTAATCGATTTGACTGAGCGGTTCAATCCACCTTTTTGCGTAAGTCCAGGGTCATCGGAAAGTTCGGATTCAGCGGCTCGGCCGGCACAACCATAGGCCCGGGGCTGTGGCCGTGCGGCCAGAAGCGCGCTATGCGCCGCGCTTCGGCTTCGAGGGCATTCACCGGAGGCGTTTGGTAAGACCTGCCGCCGGGATGCGAGACGTGGTAAGTACAGCCGCCGATAGCGCGTCCGCTCCAGGTATCGACGATGTCGAAAGTCAGCGGCGCCTGGCTTGGGATCGTCGGATGCAGCGACGACGGCGGGTTCCACGCCTGATATCGTACGCCGGCAACGAATTCCGCCTGGATACCGGTAGGATGCAGCGGCAGCTGGCGTCCATTGCAGGCGATAACGTGCCGCCCGGGTACAGCGCCGCTGACCTTGACCTGTAAGCGCTCGACCGATGAATCGACGTAACGCGCCGTAGCGCCGGTTTGCATCTGCTCGCCAAGCACATTCCACGGTTCGATCGCCTGGCGCAATTCAAGGCTGATCCCTTCGTAAGCGACCGTGCCGTAACGCGGAAAACGGAATTCGAAAAACGGCGCGAACCATTCCATGCGGAAGGAATAAGCCGCGGCGTTCAAGTCGCGAACGACATCCGTCATATCCTGCGCGATGAAGTGGGGAAGCATAAAGTTGTCGTGAAGCCGCGTGCCCCAGGGGACGAGTTTGGTGCGGTACGGCGTTTTCCAGAAGCGCGCGACCAGCGCGCGCAGCAGCAGCATTTGCGCCAGGCTCATGCGCGCATGCGGCGGCATCTCGAAGGCGCGGAATTCCACGAGCCCCAGGCGTCCTGTTGGGCCGGCCGGCGAATAAAGCTTGTCGATGGAAAACTCGGCGCGGTGAGTGTTGCCGGTCAGATCGACCAACAAGTTGCGCAGCAGCCGATCGGTGAGCCATGGCCGCTCGGTTTCATAGCCGGCAACCGCTTTTTCCTGCAGTTGCTGAAAGGCGATTTCGAGCTCGTAAAGGTTGTCGTCGCGGGCTTCATCGACCCTCGGCGCCTGGCTGGTGGGGCCGATAAACCCGCCGGAAAAAAGATAGGACAGCGCCGGATGGTTCTGCCAGTAGGTGACGAGGCTCCGCAATAAATCGGGGCGGCGCAGCAAAGGACTGTCGGCTGCGGTCGGTCCTCCCAAGGTGATGTGGTTGCCGCCCCCGGTGCCGGTATGCCTGCCGTCGACCATGAATTTTTCGGTCGCCAGGCGGCACAGACGCGCTTCGTCGTACAGCGTCGTCGTGATCGCGATAAGCTCGTCCCAGGTTTTGGCCGGATGCACGTTGACTTCAATGACTCCAGGATCGGGCGTCACGGCGAGCGCGCGTATGCGCGGATCGACCGCCGGCGGATAGCCTTCGAACAGCACCGGCAGCCGGCACGCCGCCGCGGTGTTCTCGATCGAAGTTACCAGAGCCAGATAATCCTCGATCTGCTGTATGGGCGGCATGAATACGTGCAAGCATCCGTGTCGCGGCTCCAGGCACAGGGCGTGACGCACGATTTCCCTGGGCGACGGGTCGAGCTTCGGCGGAACGCGATTGCCGCCTTGCTGCCCGCCGGCGCCGCCGAGCTCTCCGCGTTCCTCGAACGGATCGCGCGCGTGTTCCGCCTCTTCATCCTCGGGATCGAGCCTGGGAAGCGAAGCCAGGGGCAGGCGGGTGCCCATCGGCGAATCGCCGGGGGTCAGGTATAAGCGCTCGCGCCGCAGTGGCCAGCGGCTGCTGATCCAGCGCGGGCCAGGCGAGCTCCGGCTCACCGCCTTCGTCGCTGCCTTCGTGGTTGCCGCTTCACGCACGCGCAAAGGCAGCACATAGCCAATGATTTGCTCCGGCGCTAACGCATCGCGGTTTCCCTTAAATGCATCGCGTTTTCCCGTCTGTTCGCGATCGCGCTTCGGCGGCTCCACGTTGATCGGCAAGTTCTGTATTTGCGCAGCCGCGACAAGCGCATCTTCGAAGGCTGGAATCAGATAGTGTTCGTTAAACCCCAAAGCTTCCGCCAAGGCGCGGCCGAACTCCATTGCGCGCGCGGCATCCACGCCGTAATCGGCGTTCTCGTCGGCGCGCAGACTATCGTCGCGCCAGACTTCCCGGCCGTCCGCGCGCCAATAGCAGGCGAGCGCCCAACGCGGCAGCGGCTCGCCCGGATACCACTTGCCTTGACCGAAGTGCAGCAGGGCGCCGGGCGCGAAGCGCGCTTGCAGGCGCCGTATCAACTCACATCCGAGCTTGAGCTTTTGCGGCCCGAGAGCATCGACGTTCCACTCGTCGGCTTCCATATCGTCGATCGAGACGAAGGTCGGCTCGCCGCCTTGGGTCAGGCGCACATCATTGGCCGAAAGCTCGGCATCGACGCGATGGCCAAGATCGACGATGTCCTGCCACTGGGCCTCGGTATACGGCTTGGTGACGCGCGGATCTTCGCGCATGCGGGTGACTGCCATCGAGACACCGAAGGTCGACTTGCACGCGTCGGTATAGCCGACGATGGGCGCGGCGCTGATCGGCATCGCCGTACATGCCAATGGGATATGTCCCTCGCCCGCCAACAGCCCGGAAGTCGGGTCGAGCCCGATCCAGCCGGCGCCCGGCACATAGACTTCAGTCCACGCATGCAAGTCGGTGAAGTCGGCGTCAGCCCCTGACGGACCGTCGAGCGATTTGATGTCGGTCTTAAGCTGGATCAGATAGCCTGAGACAAAGCGCGCAGCCAGCCCCATATGGCGCAGGATATTGGCGAGTAGCCAGGCGCTGTCGCGGCATGAGCCGCTTTTTGAATCCAGGGTTTCCTCGCAGCTTTGTACCCCATGTTCCATTCGCACCAGATAGGCGATGTCATCCTGCACGCAGCGGTTGAGCTTGACCAGGAAATCGTTGATGTTGATGCCGGCGTCGTAGCCATCCGCGCGAAAGCGTCCCAGCCAGCCGACCAGGAGCGGCCCCGGCTCTTCGACTTCGAGAAACGGCGTTAACTCCTTCCTCAGTCCATCGGGATAGGCGAACGGATAATGTTCAGCGTACTTCTCGACGAAAAAATCGAACGGATTGATGACCGTCATCTCGGCGACGAGATCGACGGTGACTTCAAGCTCGCGGGCTTTGTTGGGGAATACCAGACGGGCGACGAAGTTGCCGTAAGCGTCCTGCTGCCAGTTGATGAAATGCTGCTTGGGGGCGATCTTGAGCGAATAGCTCAGGATGGGTGTACGGCAATGCGCGGCCGGGCGCAATCGCACTTCGTGGGGCGATAGCGACACCGGAATTTCGTAACGGTAAGTGGTTTTGTGGTGGAGGGCGACGTGGATGGACATTCGATGTTTTAACTCCTTCGATCACAACTCGGGCAGATGCGCGAACACGTGGCGTATGCCTTCCGACCATTGGCGCGAGAGCGCGGTGAAATACACGTCCCCGTCATCGAAACGGCGGCGCATCGGCGCCTTCAGGCTGTCTTTCTTGTAACAGAGAAGATCGATCGGCATACCGACCGAGAGATTGCTGCGCATGGTCGAATCGAACGACACCAGCACGCATTTTACGGCATCGGTCAAAGACGTCTCGCGCCTGATCACGCGATCGAGTATCGGTTTGCCGTACTTGTTCTCGCCGGTCTGGAAAAAAGGCGTTTCGAGGGACGCCTCGATAAAGTTACCTTCGGAATAGAGCCGAAAAAGGCGCGGCGGCTCGCCGCGAATCTGTCCGCCGACCAGGAAAGAAGCATTGAAAGTGAGATCGCTTTGCTTGAGGTATTTACCGTCGCGGGTGTCGACGGCGCGCATCGCATCGCCGACCAGCCCAGCCACGTCGAACATGGTCGCCGCGGTCCACAGGTTAGGCCCATGGTCTTCGCCTTTTGCGCGTTGACTCAAAAGGCTGATCACCGCTTGCGTGCCGGCCAGGCTTCCCGAGCTCAGCATGACCACCACGCGATCGCCGGGCCGCTCGAACAGCGTCATCTTGCAGAACTTCGCAAAATTATCGAAGCCGGCGTTGGTGCGCGAATCGGAGGCGAACAACATTCCTGCGTCGAGCTTGATGGCGACGCAGTAAGTCATCTAAAAGCGGTTCGCGATCGCATTATTTTTTGGCTTGGCCATGCGGTGATAGACATATCATGCGGTCAGTCTATTTGAGATCGGCCTTCCCTCCAAATGCAAGTCTTGCCGCTTCCTTCGTGCACGCCCGCGCAAGCTGCCCGACGACCCCGACCTTCTGCCGTCGTCAATCCAAAAAACCAGTTTAATGATCTTCATCCGGGTTTCACCGATCCGCACGCGCGACGTAAAAGCGCCATGCGAGCCCCGCGAATACCGAGCGCCCGTCTCCGGGCAAAAACTGCCGCGAGCCCGTAGCAAGCTGCCGAATCTGTCGTTCGTGCGTTTTCCGCATGATCATTTCGGCAATTTCAAGACTGCCAAATTCGGCGTCAACACGCCCGATACGCAAATGGCCGACAACGATTATGCGACC
>JACMKV010000220.1 GCA_014379915.1 Burkholderiales bacterium | reverse complement strand
CCGCCGCCGGGCGATAGCCGACAGAAAAATTGATCGTCGCATAGCCCGGCGTCCCCCCTGCAGGAATGCGCGGATCGGTGAGATCTTCCGGCGACAGCCGATCCTGTTTTCGCGCGAACAAACTGTAGAGTTCCGCCCATAGATTTGCATTCGGCGCGTAGCGCAAGCGCGCGCTGCCATTCAGCGGCGGAATGCGCTGCAGCGGGTTGTCGGTATCGTCGTCCTCGCCGCGCGTGTAAGCGGCTGCCGCGCGCGCACTCCAGCCGCCGCCGAACGCGTGCGCGATGCTGGTTTCGATGCCCTGTATCGTTGCGCGACGCAAGTTTTGACGCTGCCGCACATTGGGCGCGATGATCGCGCGCGTGATCAAATCACGGTAGGTGCTATAGAAATAATGGATGTCGGCAAACGTCGATTCCGAAAAATATTTGAGCCCGACTTCGCGGTTCAAGGAAGTTTCTGGCTGCAGCTCGGTGTTGGGAATTTCGCTGACAAAATCGACACGGCCAAAGAAATCCTCCATGTTCGGCGCGCGATACCCTTGCGAAAGGCCGCCTACCAGATTCAGGTTTTGCGTCAGCCGATAGAGCCCAAGCAGGCTGCCGGTCGTTTTGCTGTCCGATAGACCCAGCTGCCGATCCTGGATCGCGCCTTTGGCTTCGAAGTGCGCGTAGCGCACGCCGGGAATCACTTCGGCGCGGCTGCCGAGCTTGATTTCGTCCTGCACGTATACTCCGAGGCTTTCATAGGAGGCGCCGTCGGGTGTTCCGGGGACGATAGGCGTAGCGCTTCCAGCCGCAAGGTTCAGGCGTGTCTTGCTCGTATCGAAGCGATCGTAGTAATAATCGAAGCCATACGTGAGCCGCTGCGATTCGCCTAATTGCTGGCTGAACTGGCTGAGAAAGCCTGGCGTTTTGACCGCCGTCAGTTCGCGCGTCTCGATATTCGGCGTGGCGCGCTCGATGATTTCCTCGCCTTCCTCGAGCCGGTTGTAAGACAGATTGAGTTTTGCATCGTCGAACAGCGGGTTGGCGAGATTGGCGGCATGGTATTCGAGATAAGTGAGCGCACGAATCTGCGGCTCGTAATCGAACTTGAGCCGGCTGCCGAGCACGATTTCATTGGTCTTGGGCACGTCGTATTGACGCGTGTATTGCTGGGCGAAAACGAGTTCCTGATTTCGCGACAAGCGATAGCCAAGCTTGAAATCGCCGTCGGCTTCGTCATAGGCCGTCGGGATTTGTTCGCCGACGTCGCCGCCGCCTTCGAGGTTGCCGAAGCGCTTGAGACTGATGCCGCCGATTACGCCGAGCTTGTCGCCGTGATACTCAACCTGCACGCGGCCGCCGCTCGATTCATCGGCCGTCGCCCCGCGCAGTGCAAGGAGTGTGTCGAAGCTGCCGCCCCCGTCCGACGGTCTGGGGCGCTTGGTGATCACGTTGACGACGCCGCCCAACGCATCGCTGCCGTACAGCACCGACGACGGGCCGCGCACGACTTCGATGCGTTCGATGAAATTGGGATCGATGGTGTTCAGGTATTGGTGAGGCCCGAAACGGAAGTAGGAGTTATTGACGCGCACGCCGTCGACCAGAATCAGCACCTGCTTGCCGGTCAACCCTCGGATGAACGGCGAGCCGCCGCCCGTGTTGCTTTTCTGTATCAGAATGCCGGCCTGCCCAATCAAAACGTCAGGCGTAGTCGCGGCGTTGCTGTCGATGACTTCCTGATGGGTAATGACGTTGACCGATTGCGGTGTTTCGAAAAGTTCGCGCTCTGTGCGGGTCGCGGTGACGACCGTCTCGGGCAGTCTCATGGCTACTTCCTGCGCCCAGCTTGGGAACGCCGCAACGCATGCTGCTCCGAATAATAATTCGCCTGCCTGTAATTTCAGCTTTTTTCTCTGCATAGGATTTTCTTGCGTCGATTTGCCTGTTTGACGTGATGAGAGGCGCCAAATGCGCCTCTCATCACAGCTTCAATTTAGCCGGCACTAGCAGCCGGAAGAATTCCTAGTTGCGGCTAACCACCTCCTTTTGCAGCAGCGTTTTCCTGTTTTTGCGCATATCTGCGCCGTGCCGGACCACGGGATAATCCGCGTTTTTGAGCCCGCTCCACAGCGCGCGGTTGAAACGCGGCTCGTCGAGTCGGTCTTCGGTCGCGAAGTTCTGCCCTGCCATCGCCTGTTCCCAGTACGCGACATCGCCGCGCGGTTTTGCGTACGCGAGTGCGCGCTTGCCCGCCGGCAACTGGTTCTTGGCGGTTTTTTTCGGCAATGGCAGTTCCGTGGTGCGCAGTACTTCGGGAACGATCGCGGTGTAATTCCATGGCTTCAGACTGAAATCGAAGACCTCGCTCATGGGATCGGCCAGACCATCAGTGATGCCCAAAGGCTCGATGCCCAAAAGGTCTTCGATCGTCCGTACCATGCTGACCGTGGTGTAGCGCTTCGAAATCAATGCGCCCTGTTTCACATAAGGCCCGACGACATAGGCGATGCTGCGATGCGCATCGACGTGATCGGGCCCGTTTTGCGCATCGTCCTCGATGATGAAAATCACCGTGTTGTCCTTGAACGGGCTTTTCGCGACTTTTTCGATCAGCAGCGCGGTCGCATAATCGTTGTCGGCCATTTGCGTATCGGGCGTG
>JACMKV010000219.1 GCA_014379915.1 Burkholderiales bacterium | reverse complement strand
TCGATGGACCTCAAGCTGCTGATCGAGCAGATGCGGGAGCAAATCCAGAACCTGGAATGAGAGCTTGTCCGTGAATAATTGACCCCGGCCCGAAGGGTTGCCGCCCGAAAGCGCGTCTGCGGCGTTGCGAGCCTTGGCCAATGTTGACATTGGCCGGCGACTCGCGTCTTGCAGCCATCGCTTTGGGGCGGCAACGCAGGGCTGAATTATTTACGGACAAGCTCTAAGGAGGAGGGTGGCGAGTCTTTTTATCGTCAGCGCGCCTTCCGGCGCCGGCAAAACCAGCGTAGTGCGGGCAGCACTCAGCGCGGAGCCGACAATACAGCTTTCCGTGTCTTGTACGACACGGCCGCCGCGGCCCGGCGAAGTAGCGGGCCGCGATTATTTTTTTGTGGCGGACGCGGAATTCGAGCGCATGGCGGCAGCCGGCGACTTCCTCGAGGATGCTGAGGTTCATGGCAATCGTTACGGCACGCCTCACGACCAGATCGAACGCTCGGTTGCCGCAGGGCGCGATATCGTGCTCGAGATCGATTGGCAGGGCGCGGCTGCAGTCCGGCGCCTGGTGCCGTCTGCTGTCAGCGTTTTCATCTTGCCGCCATCGCTTGCAGCGCTTGCCGAGCGCTTGCAGCAGCGCGGCCAGGATGACGTCTGCATAATCGCGCGGCGGCTCGCTGCCGCCCGCAACGAGATCGCGCACGTCGCTGATTTTGATTATGTTATTATGAATGACGCGTTTCAGCGCGCGGTGCAGGATCTGCTTGCGATCATCCGCGCTGAACGTTTGAAACGTGCTCCGCAATTATCGCGCTACGCCGAGTTGCTAAAGGAGTTGCAGTCACCAGGCTAGCCAACCAAACAAGGAAAACCATGGCGCGCATCACCGTCGACGACTGTTTGCACTATATTCCGAACCGATTCGAGCTGACCCTGGCCGCGACTTTTCGCGCACGCCAGATCGCGACCGGGGCGACACCGATGGTGGAAACCAATAAGGACAAGCCGACTGTGGTTGCGTTGCGCGAAATAGCGCTCGGCAAGGTCGGCGTCGAGATTTTGAATAAAGGGCAGGCCTGAGAGTCAGTAGCAACGAAGTAATGCGCGAACGGCGGCGAAATCGGGCACCGCGTTATGCCCCTCGCTTTGCTCTCCCCCTTTGTAAAAGGGGGAGAGCTGGCGAGGAGGCCGAGGGGGATTTAACGGCCGTCAAATCCCCCGCGCCCCCCTTTTACAAAAGGGGGGGAAAGGCGCGAAACGTCGATTCTCATAAGCGCTTTAATTTAAGACGCACCACACCAGCACACCACGCGGGTAACCGTCGAGCGGAGTGAACCGTGTCCGAAGCGGTGCTGTTGTTCAAGGAGTTGTCCGCCTATCTGAAGCCCGAGGACGTCGCTCAGCTCGAAACCGCTTACCAGTTCAGCGAATCCGCGCACGAAGGACAGTTCCGCAGGACCGGCGATCCGTACATCTCGCACCCGCTGGCAGTCGCCAAAATCCTCGCGCAGTGGCATCTCGATGCGCAAGCGCTCGCAGCCGCACTGCTGCACGATGTCGTTGAAGACACGACCGTCACCAAGGAACAGATTTCCGCCAAATTCGGTAAGCGCGTTGCCGAACTCGTCGATGGCGTCAGCAAGCTCGACAAGATAGAGTTCCAGAGCGCGGAAGACGCGCAGGCCGAAAACTTCCGCAAGATGCTGCTGGCCATGGCGCGCGATGTTCGCGTGATCCTGATCAAGCTGGCCGATCGTTTGCACAATATGCGCACGTTGACTGCGATGCAGCCGGAAAAACAGCGCCGCATCGCTCGCGAAACTCTGGAAATCTACGCGCCGATCGCCAATCGGCTCGGCCTGAACGCCGTGTACGAAGAGCTCGAAGAGCTCGGCTTTTGTCATATGCATCCGATGCGCGCGCGCGTGCTGACGAAAGCGGTCAAGGCGGCGCGCGGCAACCGGCGCGAAGTCGTTGGCAAAATCCAAAAGGCGGTAAAGAAGAAGCTGCGCGACGCCGGCATCGAAGCGGTCGTCACCGGCCGTGAAAAATATGTGCACAGCATTTACCGGAAGATGCTCGAAAAAGCCTTGAGCTTCGCCAACGTGCTCGACATCTACGGCTTCCGCATCATCGTCAACGATGCGGCCTCGTGTTATTTGGCGCTCGGCGCCCTGCATGGTCTTTACAAACCGATTCCGGGGAAATTCAAGGACTACATCGCGATCCCGAAAGCCAATGGTTATCAATCGTTGCATACCACGCTGTTCGGGCCATTTGGCGCGCCGCTCGAATTCCAGGTCCGCACCGCCGATATGCACAAAGTAGCCGAAGCCGGCGTCGCTTCGCACTGGTTATACAAAACGGACGCAAGCTTGAATCAGTTGCAGCAAAAGACGCATCAATGGTTGCAGAATCTTCTCGAAATCCAGTCCGAGAGCGGCGATTCGACCGAATTTCTCGAACACGTCAAAGTCGATTTATTTCCCGACGAAGTCTATGTGTTCACACCGAAGGGCACGATCAAGGCGATGCCGCGCGGTGCGACCGCGGTCGATTTCGCCTACGCCGTGCACACCGATATCGGCAACCATTGCGTCGCCGTCAAAATCAATAACGAATTGGCGCCGCTGCGCAGCGAACTCCGCAATGGCGATCGCGTGGAAATCATCACGGCGTCCAACGCGAACCCCAACCCGGCGTGGCTCAACTATGTAGTGACCGGTCGTGCGCGCTCGCATATCCGGCATTTCCTGAAAACCGTGCAATATGAAGAATCGGCTCAACTCGGCGAACGCCTGCTGAATCAGGCGCTGATACCGTTAAAGTCGAGCGTCGCCGAAGTGGCGTCAATTTTGTGGAACAAGCTGTTGCGCGATTGCGGCGTCAAATCGCGTCAGGAAATTTTTGCCGACATAGGGCTCGGCAAGCGGCTCGCAGCGCTGGTCGCGCGCCAGCTATTTTCGCTGAGCGAGGCGGCGCCCACGGAAAACCGCTTTCCCGGCGCGGTCCTGATCCGCGGCTCGGAAGGCATGGCGGTGCAGTTCGCCAATTGTTGCCGGCCAATTCCAGGTGATCCGATTCTGGGCTCGATCAAGAAAGGCCAGGGCATGATCATCCATACCCATGATTGCCCGATCATCGCCAAATCGCGCGGCGATCCGGATAAATGGCTGGACGTCGAATGGGATAACGAGACGCACAGGTTGTTCGACGTCAGCATCAAGCTGGTGGTCGCAAATCAGCAGGGCGTATTGGCGCGGGTTGCGGGCACTATCGCCGAGGCCGGTTCCAACATCCACAACGTGAGTATGGAAGATGGCGAAACGAGCGCCTACACCACGATGAACTTCACGCTGCAGGTTCGAGACAGGATACATCTGGCGCAGCTCATGCGCAGCTTGCGACGGATTCAGGAGGTGGTGCGAATTACCCGGGCCAAGGGGTGATTAGCCAGTGAGCGGTGAACAGTCAACGGCAACAGGAAGTGCTTTCAGAGTTCGCTGCTCGCCGTTCTCTGTTCGCACAATCAGCGGCCGCAGATGCCGAAGCCGTCCCGCCAGCCTTGAGCGAATTGCGGGTCGGACTTGAAGCGCGCTTCGTCACGCGTGCTGCGCCCGCTTTTGGCCGCATTGCAGCCATCGGCATAGCCATCGCGGAATGAAGGCGGGTAACCCGACAGATTCACACCGGGCGTTTTGGCGGTCGCCGGTCTGGCCGGCGTCGTCGGCGCGCGCTGTGTTGCTGCGCAAGCCGTTAGCGTCGCCAGGAGGACAGCGGCCAATAGATTTTTCAGTGTGCGGTCCATATTCTTCGTGGCCTCAGTCAAGCGCGACCATCGTGTCGTTGACCAATTTTACCCGGTCGCCGATATCGAACTGCGGCTTCAGTCTGCGATAGAGTACCTCGGTGGCCCCGTTATTCATACGCAAGCGTATGGCATATCCGCTGGAAACCCTGGAATCGTCTACGACGGAAGCCGACGCACCCTGGGCCGTCGCGCTCTCGCCGATCCCGATCGGCAACGCCCCTGCCGGATTGCCCGGCTGCTGCACGGCCTCGACCACGCCGCATTCCGCGCATGTCACCAAAGGTTGCTTGTAGGCGTCGGGCACCGTTTTATCGGGCGAATACTGCAGAATCTCGACAATACCGGCAATGCTCAGCGCGACGAACGATAACGCGCCGAGCACAAGCAGCGGGTACAAGTAACCTTCCCGGATTTCCATAAGCGCTAAAAAAAATCAACTGGCTTTTTACCAGCAAGGATTGTGCCGAAACCGGAAATCTATATCGCTTCATGTGGTTAGCGGCGATTTACATTGCTTGAAACAATCGAGTATGTAGGGGTTTGGCGACAAAGCTCGGCGCAAATCGTCCAGACTTTGTTCCAAGAGGCGCGTCTTCAGACTTTCGCTGCCTTGAAGCTGGCCGGTTCGAGCTGGTGCCGTTGCAGCAGCTTGTAGAATTCCGTGCGATTGCGTTTCGCGAGCCGCGATGCCTGGCTGACATTGCCGCTGGTAATTTTCAAAAGTTGCGCAAGATAGTCGCGCTCGAAGCGTCTGCGCGCCTCGTCGAACGAAGAAAACTCCTCGGTCTGCTTGCTGATCGCACTTTGCATCAAGGTCGCAGGAACGATGGACGTGGTATTCAAGGCGACCGTTTGCTCGACGACGTTGTAGAGTTGGCGAATATTGCCCGGCCACGACGCGGTCAGCAGCATCTCGAGCGCTTCGGGCGCGAAGCCGTTGATTTCCTTTTTGTAGCGCGCGGCTAGTGTCGCCAGGAAATGCATGGCGAGAAGCGGGATGTCCTCCCGGCGATCGGCCAGCGGCGGCAGCGCAAACGAAACCACGTTCAACCGATACGACAAATCCTCGCGGAAATGCCCGCCGGCTATCTGCTCGTCGAGGTCGCGATGCGTTGCGGAAATGACGCGGACATCGACCGCCACCGTCTGCGTCGAACCGACCGGCCGCACTTCGCGCTCCTGCAGCACGCGCAGCAGTTTGACTTGCAGCGACAAAGGCATATCGCCGATTTCGTCGAGAAACAGCGTGCCGCCGGCGGCGGCCTGAAACAGGCCTTTGTAATCTCGCGTCGCACCCGTAAATGAGCCTTTGACGTGGCCGAACAGCTCCGATTCGAGCAGCGGTTCGGGAATGGCGCCGCAATTGATCGCGACGAATTCGCGCGAACGGCGCGGACTTGCGTTGTGTATGGCTTTTGCCAGCAATTCCTTGCCGGTGCCGCTTTCGCCGAAAATAAAAACGCTGGCGTCGCTTTCGGCGACCAGCTTGGCCTTAGCCAAAATGTCCTCAACGACCGGGCTGCGCGTGATGATCTCGCGCCGCCAGACCAGCTTGTCGCCGCTGTCTGCCGACTCGTTCGAGCCGCCGCTCAAGGTCAGTGCCTGCTCGATTTGCTGCAGTAAGGCCTTGCCGTCGAACGGCTTGGTCAGATAGCCGAACACGCCGCGCCGGGTCGCGGCAACCGCATCCGGGATTGAGCCGTGTGCGGTCAGGACGATGACCGGCAGCACGGGGTTGGTTTTGTGCACCGCGTCGAACAGCGCCATGCCGTCCATGCCGCCCATGCGCAAATCGGTGATCAAAAGTTGCGGGCGGATCTGGGTCAGTTGAGCCAAGGCTCTCTCACCGCTGTCTGCCGCGTTGATTTCGTAACCGGCCGAGCTCAACCGTATCGACAACAGTTTCAGCAAATCGGGGTCGTCATCGACGATCAGTATCCTGCTTTTTGCGCTCATGGGGTCTTGGGTGAATTGCCGCTTTCGCGTTCGATCAGATTTTTTTCCAGGGTTTTCAAGGCTTCGAGCTTTTGTTCGAGCGTACGGTTGCGTTCCGCCTCGCCCTGCAAGGCTTCCTTGAGCACGCGCAGCTCTTCCTCGGCACCCCGCTGTTCGGCGAGCAGGATGCTGATCAGATAGGCGATCGGCCGCAGCCGCGAGCGCGGCGATTTTTCCTTCAATATCGGGTCGATCAGCGATTGCGCGCGCGCTTCGTCGTGGAATGTCGAATCGGGATCGCTGAGCAGCATGGCGAGCTGCAGCCGCATGTACTCGCTTCTGTCCTGGCTCCAGGTCCGCTTCAGCAGTTCATATTCCTGCAGCCGCTCAGCGCTGGTCAGCTTCTGAACCTCTTCGAAATACGTAAACAGCTTTTCTATTTCACTCAGCGCGCGGTTCTCCGCCATCTCCCCGGAACGGGATGCTGCAGCTTCATTTTCCGTCGCGGCGGTTTTAATCGGCTGAACAGCGGCCGTCGCCGCAAGCAATAGCGGAGTCAGGGTATGCACGCCTGCCATTTCGCGCACTCCGGTTGTCGACGCTGACTTTCCTGCTGCCCGCGCGCTGATTTCGGCCGCACCCAATCCCAATTCCGCCGCTTCGGACGCCGCAACTGGAAATGCTGCCAGGGTAACGCATACGCCGATCAGGATGCTTTTCAGCTTCATGCCGGCTCCGCATGATTGACCGGCAACGTGACGCGAAAGTGCGCGCCGTGCGTAATCGGATCGATCAGCTTGATCGTACCGTAATGCGCCATCACGTATTCGCGGACAATGGAGAGCCCGAGGCCGGTGCCTTTCACATAGCCCCCCTGTTTTGCGGCGCCCTGGTAGAACGCATCGAAAATCTTGTCCTTGTCGTCCGGCGCTATGCCCGGGCCGCAATCGATCACCTCGAGCACGATCTCGTTATCGCGACGGCGGGCGCGTATGCGTATGGTTTCGCGTTGCGGCGAAAACTTGACCGCGTTCGACAGCAGATTCGCGATGACGATTTTGATTTTCTCCGGGTCGCCGTCGAGCGTGATGTCCAGACAGACGATATCGAGTTTGATGCCTTTGGCGCGCACCGTCAGCATTTGCTCGGCCGCGACCCGTTCGATCAGCGGCTTAAGTCTGACCGGCTGCCATTGCAAATCGGATTTCTGAAACTGCACAGCCTGGTAATTCAGCATGTCCTCGATGACCCGCTGCAGCGCGATGCCGTTGTGGCGCAGGATTTCGACGACTTCGCTTTGTTGGGCGCTCAACTTGCCGACCACACCTTCCGACAGCAGCTCGGTACCTTCGCGCACGGCAGTCAGCGGCGTTTTCAGTTCGTGCGAAACATTGCGCAGGAATTTGCTTTTCTGCTCTTCGAGCTCGATCAGGCGCAGCCGCATCCAGTCGAGTCGTTTGCCTAGAAATTCGAGATCCTGCGGACCGTTGACGACGATCGGCTGCGCAAACTCACCGTCGCCGAGGCGTCGAATCGCGCTATCGATCTGCACGATAGGCCGCGAGATCAGGATGGAAAAGCCGATCACGAGAAATACCGCGATCGGAATCATCGCCAGCAATTGCCAGAAGATGATGTAGCGCGCTTTGGCGGCGATCTTCTGCATCGAGTCGACTTCGCTGTCGATCAGATCGCGGCTGCGCGCTTCCAACGCCTGCGCCAGATTGGACAGCGGTACAAACGCCTCGACCGCGCGCTTCAGCTGTTCCGGCTCGCTGCGGTTCTCCGTCAGCATCACGTAGATCTTGCGTTCGCGCTGGCGAATCTGGTCGAGTTCGCTCATTTGCGCCAAATCGAACGGCAGGCTGGCGAATTCGGCGGCCGTGTTCCTGAATTTCTCGCGCACCCTCAGATAGGCATCGAACAACGACTGGTCGCCGAGAATCACGAACTGGCGCGCGTTACGCTCCATCGTCACGATCAACTCGATCAAGGTGCGGCTGTTGTGCGTTGCCAGGACCGCTTGATAAACCGCCTCCTGGCTCTTGTCCGCCAGCCGGTCGACGGTTATCGCGTTATTGATCAAGGCCGCGAACAGCGGCAGCACGACCAGCGAAAAGCCGATAAAAATCAGCTTTAGAAAGGATTTTGGATAGTAGAACCGCATGATGAGCGCGCAGGGCGGGAATGGAACGACACTGGCTAATGTTTGGTTAGCAAGCCTAGATTACTATCAAAACCGCGCGCATGACAATTCGCGTTCTTTGCGTTTCAATCGCCGCGTTCTGCCTGGGCCCGCTCAGGCTGATATGGGGCTTGCCGCCGTGGCCAGCCAGGCAAGACGTGCTCGCCGAGCATGCGCGCATAGTCCTCCGGTCGGTCGACATCCCACAAGGGCGCCGTTTCATGCCAACGCCAACCTAGCGACGCGAGACGGTCTCGGGTCTGCGCCAGCACCGTCTCAGCGCCCCAGGCGATGCGCTCAAATACAACAGGCGAAAAGCGGGCGAGCCCGAGGAGAATGTAGCCGCCATCTTCGGCGGGTATGATCACCGCGTCGTAACCTGTTTCCAATATCGCCGCAGCCCCGCGCAGATGGGACGGGGTTAGCGCCGGGCAATCGCAGCCGATCGCGATTGCCCGCGCAACGGAGTGCTGTGCCGATTCGAAGGCGCGCGCCATGCGATCGCCGAGGTTGCCGGGGATCTGGCTGCGCAAGTCGAAGAGCTGGCTGTAACGCTGAAAAAACGGATGCCGGCGCGACGGCTCGCACCACAGCTGGATTGCGTTCGGCGCTGATTTTGCGGTCGGCGCTGCTTCTGCGTTCGGCGATGCTGCCAACGCGGTCTCAAGGGTATGGTCGAGCAGGGTTTCGTGCAGGGCGGCCGCGGTTTCCGCCCCTAAGGCCGGAATCAAGCGCGTCTTGACCCGTCCGGGGATCGCCGCCTTAGCAAATACCAGAACGCGGCAATCGGTGCGCTCGCCGCCATCGATGCGGTCAATGCCGCTGCTGGCCGGCATAGATCTTCGCGAGCAGGCGCGGGCTCGCGCCGCAAAAGTAAGCCAGGCGCAGGCGCCACATCATCAAAATCGTGCGGATGGCGCCGTTTTTTTCCCAGCGCCGGCTCGAGCTCTCGACCCGTTCGCGCAGGCAGCAAGGCCAGGCGAGACGTTTCAATCGTTTGCTTAGCGCCAGATCTTCCATCAACGCGATTTCAGGATAGCCGCCGGCCGCGTCGAATAACGCGCGGCTGGCGAATATCGCCTGATCGCCAGTCGCAATGCCGCTCAGGCGCGAGCGCCAATTCATCATGAATGCGACCATGCGCAGCGTCTTGGCGGAGCCGGACAGACGAACGTCGAAGCGCCCCCAGCGCTCGTCCATGGCGTCGCTGTAATGGCCCAGGATCAACTGGTCGGCGCTATCCGGCAAACGCGTATCGGCGTGCAAAAACAACAGCATCGAATGGCGCGCAATCGCGGCGCCGGCGTTCATCTGCCGCGCGCGCCCGCTGCGCGTATGGACGATGTGATCGGACCATGGGCGCGATTCGCCTATCGTTGCATCCGCGCTGCCGCCGTCGACAACGATGACTTCGTGGCCGCACGCGCGCAACGTTTGCAGGGAACGCAGCGTTGCGGCAATCCCCGCTGCCTCGTTCAACGTCGGAATGATGATGGAGAGTTGCGGCATGGCGAACGCTCAGGACCGTCACGGCTTCAGGACTTCAGCGCCCCGCCGCAGCTGCTGCCCTGCCCCGCCGTGCAACCGTAGCAATGGTCTTTGACGACGATCGGATTACCATCGAGATCGGCATCGACCAGTTGCGATAGCCGGAGCCGCGGCTTGCCGTTATGGTGCAGCGGCAGATCCAGCATCTGGTTGAAATCGCAGTCGTAAACGTAACCTTGCCAATCGACGCTGATCAACGAACGGCACATGACGTCGGCCAGATTCTCGGCGCGATGCGACGAGCGCAGCAAATCCATGTAGCTGTCGAACTGGCCCTTCGATACCAAGGTGCTGCCGAAGCGCGCGATCGGCATGTTGGCGAGCACGTACAACCGATCGAATTCGATTCCGTAATCCTCGCCCAGGCGGATCCGATAATCCGCTTCGAGCGCGACCTGGTTTGGCGGCAATGACGCGCCTTGCGGGTTATAGACCAGGTTGAGCCGAAGTCCACTGCCGCTGCGCCCGCTGCCGCTGCGGCCATAGCCGAGCGCATTCAGCCGCTGCAGGGCGCGCATGCTGGTAGCGAACGTACCTTTGCCGCGCTGCCGGTCGACATTGTCCGGCGAGTAGCACGGCAATGACGCGACGACTTCAACCTGGTTGTCGGCAAGGAAGACATCGAGGTCTGCGAAACCCGGCTCTTCGAGTATGGTCAGGTTGCAGCGGTCGATCACGTGCACGCCGAGTCCGCGCGCCGCCGTTACCAGCTCGCGAAAGTGTTCGTTCAGCTCGGGCGCGCCGCCGGTCAGGTCGAGATTGGCGACGCCATGGTCCGCGAGATAGCGGATCACCTCCCCTATAATTTCCCGGCTCATCATCTCGGTGCGCGTTGGGCCGGCGTTGACGTGGCAGTGAACACAGGTCTGGTTGCAGCGGTAGCCAAGATTGACTTGCAGAGTCTCGGTTTTACGGCGGCGTATCGGCGGGAAGCCGCTCGTTTCCAACAAAGGGAGAATGGCGTGCATTGGGGTCGATTAACGAATGTCTTTGAAAAAACGCTGCGCGGGCAGGCGCGCGAGCGGCAGACGCAGTTCGAAGCACAGCATGATCAAAAATACGCGGCCGAAACTTTTCCAGATGCCCATCTGCAAAAACTTGCGCGCGTCGGCCACCACATAGCTGTCGAGCAGCACTCGGCGCGTCGCCCGTACCAGCTTTTCGCTGAACAGCACATCCTCGAGTATGGGTTGCGCCGGAAAGCCGCCGAGCGCTTCGAACATCGAGCGGCGCACGAACATGGCCTGATCGCCGTATATGATCCGGGTCCAGCGGCAGCGCAGATTATGCGAATAGGAAATCAGCCGAAGACGCCAGTCGTTACCTGAAAAGCGCTGCCGGAAGCATCCGGCATGGCAACGCTCATCCAGCCCCCGTATCGTCGCCAGTCCATCGGCGGGAAGCAGGGTACCGGCGTGCAAAAACAGCAACCATGTGCCGGCAGCCACGGCCACGCCAGCATTCATTTGCGCCGCGCGCCCTTTAGGTGCGACCAGCAAATGCACGCGAGGTTCGCGCGCCGCCAGTTGCCGCGTGTCGTCGCTGCTGCCGCCGTCGACGACGATGACTTCGAAATCGCCGCTTTGCTGGAACAAGCGCGCGAGCGTCGCCGGCAGCGCGCGGCTCTCGTTGTGGGTCGGAATGATGACGGAAATTACGTGGACGACGGCGCCAGAAAGACGGGCAG
>JACMKV010000218.1 GCA_014379915.1 Burkholderiales bacterium | reverse complement strand
GGAAAGCGCGCCAGGATTGCAGAATCCAAAAAACTTGACCGAAGCTGTGGTTGCGCTTTCAAACGACGCGCGTTCTCCGCGGGCGAGCAGCAAATTCGAAGCGGTAGCGCTTGACGGTGGCGCCCTTGATCGTGCGGCTCATGCGCTCGACCTGACCGTTAGTAGCGAATTCACCGGCCGCTTTGCGATGTATAAAAAAGCCAAACCCGATGACCGTCTTTCTGGCGCGCATCCTTCGACCGTGTCTGTCAAAGCCACTGCATCAAACATCAGCTGATCCGCCCGTTACATCCAGAGACCAACGGCATGGTCGAGCGCTTCAACCGCCGCCTGGTTGAACTCCTTCGGGCGCATCCGGCAGCTGGGACCAGTAGAGGTAAAACAAATTCCTGAGTCACGACCAACGCAATGCCTGTATTCTCGATTTTGTCGAAGGTCACAAGCGCACAGGCTGCGCTATCTGGATTATCTTGCTTCGCTACAGATGCTGCGCAAGGTGGCGGAAGACAACACTTTCGCGGGATGACAATTTAATCAGAGGTTCTTGGCAAGCCGCGCTCCAAACGGGAATGGGGCCTTCGGAACAGGCGGCCGAAATTTACGCGGTTCGAGATGCCCATAAAAAACGATAGTCGCGCACGCCTCGTCTTCATCTTTTTACTGCTCGCGTGCGCGCGGCGCGGCGGCGGTCGATCGGTCGATACGGTCCGCGCGAAGCGTATGCTTGAACCGCTGATGCGCTTGGGATGCAGGCACGGCCTTCAAAATACCAAAGCTAAATCCGCTTGTCACCGCAACCGCGCCGCTTGCCGCCAGTTCGATCGTGTGAAAGCTGTCCGCATCACATCCATACTGCACATCCATGCTGCGCGCACGCAACTTTATACGTGGTCAGGCAAACGCTAAACTGCGCATTTCCGCCGCCGCATGGCCGCGGCTCCATTTCAAGGGGCTCCGGCGATCGATCGATATTTGGCGATCGATATCTGACGGCACCTGCTTCTTTTTGCTTATCATCTTCACCAATACTTCACAAATTTTGCGCGCATGAAGCAAGCAACGATCGCCTGGATACCAGAGCCGGCAGCCAATAAAAGGGCGGCAGGAAAAACCGCGCAACCCATCAGGAGAGGATGCGCAATACGCATGCGCCAGGCGTCTCAAGCCGGGAACACGCGGGCAATTGATTCCGTCGTTGCCAGCCAGATGAAGCCATCCCATTCTGCGAACCATCTGCCGTGAATCGCTTCGTCAGGAACGCATCGCCTCGCAATGACCTCGGCGCTGCGGCGATACCGGAAGCAGAAAACACGGCTGCGCTTTATCGAGCCATGCAAGCATGAATGACGCGCTCGGGAGCGCCGTGCAGGCAGACGACGTGCGTGGATTCCGTCAGGCACTGCGACCAGACCAGATCGCAATCGTCGTCACGATTTTTCTGGCGTGGCTGTTTGCCGGCCTGCTCGGCCACGATCCGTGGAAGCCCGACGAAGCGCATACCTTCGGCGTCGTCTACGAAATCCTGCAAAACGGCAACTGGCTGGTGCCCAGGCTGGCCGGCGAACCGTTCATCCAGAACCCGCCGTTGTATTACATGGTCGCGGCCGGGTTCGCGCGGCTATTCGAACCGCTGCTGCCGCTGCACGATGGCGCGCGACTTGCCTCCGGGCTGTTCCTGGTTCTGACGCTAACTTTTACCGCGCTGGCCGGGCGCGAATTGTATGGGCGCGGTTATGGCATCGTAGCCGCGGTCGTACTGATCGGCTGCCTCGGCCTGCTGGTGCGCGCGCACCAGATCATTGCCGACGTCGCGTTGTTGACCGCCATTGCGATCGGGTTATACGGGCTGGCGCTGACCGAACGGCGCAGGGTTCGCGCCGGACTCTGGCTTGGCGCCGGCGTCGGCATCGGCTTTTTCTCGCAGGGTCTGTTCGCGCCGCTCGTGTTCGCTCTCGTTGCCATCGTGTTGCCGATTTTCTTCGCGGCTTGGCGCACGCGCGACTATCTGGTTTGCCTCGCCATCGCTGTGTTGACCGCCGCGCCCTGGCTCGTGTTCTGGCCGTACGCGCTACACCTGCAGGCGCCGGTGCTGTTCGATGCGTGGCTCGCAACCAACGTACTCAATCTGTTCGACCTCAATCCATCCGAGCCTGCTTATTATCTTTCGATTCTGCCGTGGTACGCGTGGCCCGCGTGGCCGCTCGCGCTGTGGTCGTTGTGGTACGGGCGCTCGTCGGGCTGGCGGAGTGCGGGCTTTCAACTGCCGGTGGTGAGCTTCGTCGTCATGCTGTTGGCATTGAGCCTGGCGGCTGAGGCCAGTGAGGTTTACGCGCTTCCGTTGCTCCTGCCGCTCGCGCTGCTCGCATCGTCGTCGGCAACTAGTCTGCGGCGCGGCGCGGCGAATGCGCTCGACTGGTTCGGCATCATGACTTTCGGGTTGATGGCAGCGCTGTTGTGGCTCGGCTGGGTGGCCTCGCTGACCGGAGAGCCTGTCCGGCTCGCGGCCCGGCTGGCGCGCTACCTGCCCGACTTTCGGGCCGAGTTCGGCGCTTTCGCGTTTGCCGTCTCCCTCGTATTCAGCGCATTGTGGATCGCGCTGGTCGCGCGCACCGGGCGCTCCAATCGCCGCGCTTTCATCAACTGGGCAGGCGGCATCACGCTGGTCTGGCTCATGGCGATGACTCTGTGGCTGCCCTTCATCGACACGGCGAAAAGCTATCGCTCGACGTTTTTATCGCTGAAACAAAGCCTGCCTGGTGGCTGGCAATGCGTGGCGAGCCAGGGCCTCGGGGAGTCGCAGCGCGCGATGCTGCATTATTTCGCAGACGTCGTGACGCGCCGGGTCGAGCGCGCAGGCGACACCGGGGGCTGCGAGCTGCTCCTGGTCCAGACGACGCCCGGCGATAGCAACCCACCGGACGAGTCGTGGGAAAAAATCTGGGAGGGAAGCCGGCCCAATGACCGCCGAGAACGCTATCGGCTCTACCGAAGATCGTAGCGTCCAGAGGACCTTTTTTAAAAGCGTTATGACGTGCGCCGCATCGTGCCGCCGGCTTCCGGGCGGCCGCCGCCGCGGCTGATCGGTTCGGCGAGTTGCGCCGGCGTCGGCAGCTTGAGCAGTCGATACAGATTTCCGAGTTTGGCGCGGAACAAGCGGTCGAAGCTGGCCACGCTTGCCTGCGGATTGTAGTCGCCGAACCACCAGAACCAGTCCGAGCTTTCGCAATCGGCAAGCTGGCGCTCGGCGACTTCGCGCTCGGCATCGGTCAGGCTTCCGTTGACGAGCACCAGATCGTAGCTTTGCTTGGCCTCGCACAGCAGATCCCACGCATGATTTTTGTCGTGGTCGCCGATCCAGGTTGAAAACGTACCGTAGACCCAGCTTCCCGCGCACAAGGCCGGAAGCTCGGCAACGCGCCGGCTACCTTCGCGCGCGAGATAATCGCGATAGGTTGTGGTGCGGATAGCTGCGTGACTTTGCAGGACTTCGTAGAGCTCGCTCAGGAAATAATGGCCATTGTAGGGATAGTATTCCCAGGCGTTTTCGCCATCGAGGATCACGCTGACCAGTGCGGGGGTTTCGCCCTTGGTGCGCCGCACGATGTCCTCGAGCTCGCGCACGAAATCGAGCGCGCCGTCGCGGCCATGCCACCTGCGGTATTCGAATCCGATGAGGTCGGACAAGCGATCATCGCGAAAAAAACAGGCCGGTCCGTCGGCGCCGCGTAATCGGTACGGTCGATACAGCCAATCACTGCGCCGCCGCGCGGACGAAGCGGTGTTTTTTGGCGAAGCCTGCAAGCTGTTGGCGAGCGTTTTTTCGCCGCCGGCAACCCATGACACCCCGCGCTGGGCGAGGACTTCAAGCAGTTCCGACGAAAGCGCGCCTTCAGCCGGCCAGACGCCAACCGGCGGCGCACCGAAACGCCGCGTATGGCTGGCGATCGCGGACGCGATGTGCGCGGCGACGCGCGAACGACCATCAGGGTACTTGGTGGCTTGCGGCAGCCTTATGTCGGGGAGGGCTTCGCGCGCCGTCGCAAAATCAATCAGCAGCGGCGCCAGCGGATGGCCGTGCGGCGTCATCGACAACTCGATCTGTCCGCTTTCGGCGAGTGCCTTATAACGCGGGATCAAGCCTTTGATGAGCCGCCCGATTACGTCGAACAACTGATTGCGATCGGCATGATCGTACCCTGCGCCTTGCGCCCTCAGGCGGGTAATGGTTTCGGAAGTTCGGCGCACCGATTCGCCGGTCCATGACAGGTGATACCAGGTCAGGAGATCGGACAAGTATTGTGCCGACAGGTAAAGCAGCGCGCCTTCGCCTTCGGCAGCGAGCGTCCGATAGACCGCCTGCAGCCGGCGATACGGCGGAAACGGCTCGATCATGGTTTCCTGATTGCTGCGGAAACAACTTTCGAAAATCAGGCGGCGCTGATCAGCGGTGAGCGCCTGCAGGTCAGGCGCGGCCAGCAGCCGCAACAGCGGATCGCGCAGCTTGCCGCTCGCGAACTGATCCACATAATCCTCGATCTGATCCAGCAGCACCGGCACCAGATTGACGATCGCGTGCATTTCGGGGTGACGTTCGAGATGCCACGCCATGTCGCTATAATCCTTGAGCGCGTGCAAATAAACCCACGGCAGGGTGAATTCGCCGGTCGCGTGATCGCGGTAGTCGGGTTGGTGTAGATGCCAGAGGAGGACGAGTTCGAGCTTTTTTTCGGTCATCTTGCGTGAACTCGCTGGCCTAACATGTCCGGCGTAATCAGGGTGATGCCGCGCTCCGTCACGTGAAAGCGTTTTCTGTCGTGTTCGGCATCGACGCCGACTATCAATCCTTCCGGAAGCTTGCAGCGGCGGTCGACGATGACCCGCTTCAGGGTGACGTGGCGGCCGACGTCGACGTTCGGCAGGATCACCGAATCTTCTATCTGGCTGTAACTGTTGACGCGCACGTCGGAAAACAGCAGGGAGCGGCGTACCGTTGCGCCACTGATGATGCAGCCGCCGGACACCAGCGAATCGATCGCCATGCCGCGCCGCTTGTCGTCATCGAACACGAATTTGGCTGGTGGCAGCTGCTCCTGATGGGTCCAGATCGGCCAATCCTGGTCGTACATGTTCAGGTCCGGCGTGATCTTGGTCAATTCCATATTGGCTTCCCAGTAGGCGTCGACGGTTCCGACGTCGCGCCAGTACGGGACGCCACCGACCTTGAGCACGCAGCTATCGGCAAACGGCTGGGCAAACACCCGGCAGCGTGAAACCATGTGCGGGATGATGTCCTTGCCGAAATCGTGGCTCGAATGCGG
>JACMKV010000217.1 GCA_014379915.1 Burkholderiales bacterium | reverse complement strand
TGAACGAGGGCGACGCGCTCGCGATCTGGCCGCCGATTGCAGGCGGTTAGCAGAGCGGCAAGGTAAATATCCCCCGGCAAAGCCGGGGGCTTTAGGTTGTGAGCCGCTCAAAGCGGCTATACGGGGTCGCTAACGCGGCCCCGATTCCTGGGGCCACCTTGACGGTGGCCCATCAGCGCCATAGGTTCATCTGGTCCAGGCGCTTGTCCTCCTGCTCCTGATTGCGGATGTACTCTCGAATCACCGCTTCATCCCGGCCCACCGTGGAGACGAAATATCCGCGTGCCCAGAAATGCTGCCCCACGAAATTTCGCTTCCGCTCTCCATAGACCCGCGCCGGGTGTATCGCGCTCTTGCCTTTGATATACCCGATTCCCCTGCGACACCGCAACCTTCGGCGGGATCGCGATCATCATGTGCACGTGATCGGACATCAAGTGCCCTTCTTCGATCCGACTCTCCTTCTGAACAGCCAGCCTGCGGAACACTTCCCCCAGGTGCTGCCTGCTCATACGGCGTCCTTCTACGACATTTGGGAATGAAGACTACGTGGTATTTGCACTCCCACTTGGTGTGGCTTAGGCTTTCGTACTCGTCCATCGTTGGAACTCCCTTTCGTGTGCTTGGCGGCTCACGACTAAGCGTTTCCTCGATGGACTCCTTTACCTGTCAAACTTCTGCTGCCTCCCCGGCAGAGCCGGGGGGTCTCCCTTGGTAGGCTAGCGCCCGTCTCGGGCGCGGCCCATCCGGGCCTCTTTTATCGCATCGGACGAATCGACGAATATGCCCGCGGTTTTGCTGATCAATCCGAAAGGCGGCTCCGGCAAAACAACGCTGGCCACCAACCTCGCCGGCTATTTCGCGTCCTGCAACGAGTCGGTAACGCTGTGGGATCTCGACCGCCAGCGCTCGGCGCTGAACTGGCTCGAGATCAGGCCTTTGGCGTTGCCGGCAATCCGGCAGCTAACTGCAAATGAGGAAGACGCGCCCAGACTGCGGGACCAACACGAATGGCTGATCGTCGATTCGCCGGCCGGAATACACGGCAAGCGTTTGACGCAAATGCTGCGGCTTGTCGATAAAGTCATCGTACCGATACAACCTTCGGTCTTCGACATGGCGGCTACGCGGGATTTTTTCGAAGTGTTGCGAGAAGAGAAAGTCATACGCAAGCATAAGGCGTTTGCTGCGGTTGTCGGCATGCGCGCCGATCCGCGCACTCGGGCAGCGGCGACCCTGGCCGCGTTTCTCGAACAATTCGATCTGCCGGTTTTGACGCATCTGCGCGATACGCAAATCTACGCAAACGCCGCGTTTACCGGCCGCTGTCTGTTCGACCTGCCGCCCTATCTGAGCGAGCGCGACGCCGAACAATGGCAGCCGCTTATCGAGTGGGTGCGCGAACAGCCGACGGTTTCGGCTTGACGCCGAAACACCCGTTCGAACTTATGTTCGAGGCCACGAAGTGACCTTCGATAAACAGATTCGTGGCAAAATGCTCCAACGTTAATGGTCGTACCCTGAAATCTCGAGAAGGATGCAAATGGCTAAACCCAACTACGCGTTCGCGAAACGTCAGAAAGAGCTGGCTAAACAGCAGAAGAAAGAAGAGAAGCAGAAACGCAAAGCGGAAACGAACAGCGGCGGAGATGCGCCTCCCGCGGAAGCGCAACCCCAGCCAGAGAACAAGACACCCGGGTAAGTTGAAAAACGCATGCGGCGGCTACACCCCAGTTGAGCTTGCCGCTTAGCGGTATTGCCAACTTTCGAACGAGTTATTCTGGCGCATTGCAAGCGACGGTTTTGGCAGCTTGCTCGCGCAATCAGACATCCCCCAGTAAGCGCCGCCCTGGAGAGAATTATGCCCGGGCGCGATGAAGATTTGCCTTTGGCGCGGCGCCCGCTCCGTTGGATCAATGGCGCAACCGTTCCTCGGACGTGCCGCCGTGGCTGACAATACCTCGCGGATAGTTTACGAAATGACCATCAGTCATTCCGAGTTTTTCCGCACCTTACCGGCTGTGATGGGCGCGTTGCCTTATGCCGTCGATGGCAGCGAAGTTTCGGCCGTGCAGGACACGTGCAGGCTGAAAATAAACCTGTCGCCGGAGGGGCGGCGCAACTTCGGCCCGATCCCGCTGCCGGTGACGCACGTCGAGTTAGCGTTTGATGGATACAGCCCAGAGGAGGCTCAGGCTTTTCTCGCGCGCTTCAACAATTACTTTCGGCGCGGCGGCGGTTGAGAGTGGCGCGCGGGACACGTTAGTGCCGCAGGCACCCGTTTGCGGGGAGCGCGCCTCAGCCCCGGATGGCTTCGCCAACGCCATGTCGGCGGGGCGAGTCGTCTGGAGATGCTCTCAATCCGCAAGTGGAACGCAGGTGCGGCGCCTGCGAGCGTGCCTGGGATGCGATTCGGCTATCGACTCGACTGCGACCTTGACGCCGTAGAGCTGTTGTAAGTTATCACCGGTCACTACTTCGTCGGGTCGGCCGCATTGCAGTAGTCCGCCATCTTTCAGCATGAGGACGCGATCGGCATAATTCAGCGCGTGATCCGGGTCATGCGTTGAAAACACGATGCCGATGCCGGTTGCGGCGAGCGCCGCGAACTGCCGCAGCACGCGGATCTGGTTGCCGAAATCGAGGCTCGCGGTCGGCTCATCCATGATCAGCAATTGCGAACCCTGCGCGAGCGCGCGCGCAATCAGCGTTAGCTGGCGTTCGCCGCCGCTGATTTCGGTGTAAGGCTTGTCGGCCAGTTGCGCGATGCCCAGCGTCTTGAGTGAGTCCTCCGCCATGCGCTTGTCGGATTCTGACGGCAGCGAAAAAATACCGATGTGCGCGGTGCGCCCCATGAGCACGATTTCGCGCACGCTAAACGCGAAATATGCCGCGTGGGCTTGCGGCACATAGCCGATGGCTTTTGCCAGTCGGGTGCGCGGCCAATCAACCAGCGATTTCTGCTCGAGCACAATTTTGCCGCCATGCGTGGGCAAGAGGCCGAGCAGGGTGCGGAACAAAGTCGTTTTGCCGCTGCCATTGGGGCCCAGCACGCACAGGATTTCGCCTGCGTCGACGGAAAAGTTCAGCGAGCGTCCGATTACCCGTTTGGTATAACCATAATCCAGGTTTTCGATTTGCAGCTTCATTGCCAGGTGCGCCGGGCAGTCGCCAGCAGCCATACGAAAAATGGCGCGCCGATGAAGGCGGTCAGCGTTCCCAGCGGCACTTCGATGCTCGCCATGGTGCGCGCCAGAGTATCGATGCCAAGCAAATAGCAGGCGCCCAATAACATCACCAGCGGCAGCATGCGCGCAAAATCCGGCCCGACCAGCATGCGTGCGGCGTGCGGGATCAACAGACCGATCCAGCCGATGATGCCGGATATGGCGACCGCAGCCGCGGTCATCAAGGTCGCGGCGCACACGACCGTCACGCGCAGACGCCTGGTATCGACGCCGAGCGCGCGCGCTTCGTCGTCGGGCAGCGACAGCAGATTCATGCGCCAGCGCAAGAAATGCAGGGGCGTAAGGCCGACCACGATCATCGGTAACGCGAGTCCAAGATCGCCCGGCGAAATCGACGCCAGGCTGCCAAGCAGCCAGAAGGTGATCGCGGGCAGCTGGTCGTAAGGATCAGCGAGATATTTCATCAGCGCGATAGTCGATCCGAGCAGCGTACCGATGATAATGCCGGCCAGGATCAGCGCGAGCATCGGGTCGTGTCCGCGTACCGACGAGCCGATGCCATAGACCGCGGCGACTGCGAGCAGACCACCGGCGAACGCGCATGCCTGTATGACAAAGACATTCTGCGACAGAAAAATCGCGAACACCGCGCCGACCGCAGCGCCAGCCGAGACGCCGAGAATGTCCGGCGACACCAGCGGATTGCGGAACATGCCCTGGTAGGCGGCGCCGGCGGCCGCCAGCGCCGCGCCGACGACGATGGCGGCAACGATGCGCGGTCCGCGGATTTGAAAAATGACGGTTTCGATCAGCGATGCATGCGCATGGTTAGCGCCGGTCAATTTCGCCAGCAACACCGCCAGCAACTCTGCCGGTGAAACCGGGAAGCGCCCGACCGAAAACGCGAGCACGATCAAAGCGAACAATACCGCCAGCGGCAAGACATAGATCAGGGCGCGCGCTTTTTTGGGTTCAGCGCGCGCGGCCTCGGCCAGGCTCGCGTTCATCGCTTGCCTGCGGCGTCTTGCAACAGCGAATCGAGTTGCGCCGCGGTCGGTTCGCGGTGATAAAACAGCCGATAAAATTCTCGCGTGCGGGCGCGCAAATCGTAGTCGAATAGTCTGGGATAAAAAACCTGCGCAAGCCATTGCAGACCGATCAGGCGATTGAGCGACGGTGGAAAATCGAACCAGCCGAACGGCAGATGCGGCGACAGGTACACGCGACGTTTTTTGACCGCCTCGATCGATCGCCAGCGCGGGTCGGCGAAGATCTTCTCGAAAAAATTAAGATCGATGGTGACGATGACTTCCGGGTTCCATTGCAGCACCTGTTCGAGCGAAACCGTGGCCAGTCCGCCGCGTCCGGCAGCGCTCGCAACATTGCGCGCGCCCAGCCAATCGAGAACCTCGGCATTGATCGAACCGGCGAGTCCGGTCTGCAAACCGTCCGGGCCGCGCGCGTAATAAACCCGCGGCCGCGCCTCTGCCGGCAGGTTCGCGACTTTACCCTGGATTTCGGACAGGGTTCGATCGACGTAGCCGGCAAGCTGTTGCGCCCGGGGTTCTTCGCCGAGCAGCGCGCCGAGCGCGCGCAAGGTTTGCGCGGTTTGCGCCAGAGTGCCGTCGAACAGCAGATACGGTATCCCGGTTTGCGCTTGCACGCGTCCGGCCAGGGATACGAAAGTCGGCGCCAGCGAGCCGACATCGACCACGATATCGGGGCGCGCTTTCAGCAGGACTTCGACGTTCGCTGTATTGCCGCGGCCGGTCAGGCGGCCAAGCTCGGGCAGGTTGGCGTAGCGCTCCGGAAACCACGGCCGCTCGGCAGGTTTGACGGCGCGCGTCCAGCCGATCAGTTTATCGGGCGCAAGCGCATACACCATGACGCTGGCCGGCCCGCCCGCCGCATACACCCGCTCGATTTCCGCGGGAACGCCGATCGTGCGTGCGGTGGAATCGGTGAACTGACGCTGCTCCGCATTCGCCGCGGCAACGGTTGCCAACAACAAGATAAAAGCCGCCACCAGCGACGGCTGGTAGCAGCGGATTTTGAGCATGCGGTTGCAGCAGCGCCCGCCGGGATGCGGTTATTTCCCGATCATTACATCCGACGCCTTGATGATGGCCGAAACCATGTCGCCGGCTTTAAGCTGCAAGTCGTCGGCGGCCTCGGTTGTGATGGACGAAGTCACGACGCCGCCACCTTCGAGTTGTATCTTGACGCGCGTTGTGGTCGGGCCACGAACGACTTCGCTGACTTTTCCTTTCAATACATTGCGTGCGCTTAATTTCATAGCGATTCCTTTCTTTGAAAATGGGACAGATGCGCAGATGCGTGGCGCGCGCGGACACGCCGCGTGGACAGGCGTGCGGACACGTTAGTGCCGAAGGTACCCGTCCGCGGGAAGCACGCCAAGCCACGCCTCCCGCCCCGGATCGCTACACGAACGCCGTGTCGGCGTGGCAGCGCCGAAGGGCGCCCGCTTGCGGGTAACGCGCCTGAGCCACGCCTCCCGCACCCGGCTGCTTCGCAGCTACCGTGTCGCGACGCCCCTCCCGCCCTGGATGACTTCGCCAACGCCGTGTCGGCGGGGCGCGCGGACACGTTACCGCGAAGCGGCCGTTTGCGGGGAGCGCGCCTTAGCCCCGCCTCCCGCCCCGGATGGCTTCGCCAACGCCGTGTCGGCGGGGCGCCTTGGGTTTGTCGTACCAGGGCAGCGCTTCGCGGATGCCGGAAACGTCTCCGGCGCGCGAGGCGTCATAGCCGGGTAAGGCGGCGACGATGGTCTTGAATTCCGAACTGCGAATAAGCTGAATGAAATCCTGCATGCTTTGCCGCTGAAGATTTTCGGCGCGGCACAACAGAAAATAACTTTCGTTGCTGATCGGCAGAAAATCCAGACCGTATTGTACCGCCGCGGCCTTGATTCCGAAACCAGCGTCGGCCATGCCGCTGGCGATGGTCGCGGCCACCGCCAGATGGGTAAATTCCTCCTGTGAATAGCCGTTGATCTGCGCGCAATCTATGCCCGCTTCCCACAGCAACTGATCGAACTGCAAGCGCGTGCCCGAGCCTGACTGACGATTGACGAAGCGCATGTTGTCCGCGCATAAATCGTACAGGTTGCGGATCCCACGCGGATTGCCTTTGGGCAGCATCAGTCCCTGCTGTCGGGCCACGAAATGGATCAGCTTCTGGGCTTTCGGTTTCAACCATTGGCGATACGACAGATGCAGCAAAACCGCCTGCGCATGATTTTCAGTGATGTGAAAACCAGCGAGATCGCACTGTCCGCGCGCCAGCGAAGCCAATGCATCGAGGCTACCGCGGAATTGCAAGTCCAGGCGCGTCCCGGTCTTTAGCCCGAGGTGATCGCGCAATTGAGCCAGCGCCAAATCATGGCTCGCATGTATGCGCAAACTCGGCCGCACGACTTCGAAAGCCTGGTTCAGCTCGGTTTCAAGTTCGGCGGCGAGGCTTTCGAGCTGCGGCGACAGCCGGGCGCGCACGCGCTGCTCGGCCCACAAAAGTTTCTCGCC
>JACMKV010000216.1 GCA_014379915.1 Burkholderiales bacterium | reverse complement strand
GGAACGCCGTCGTTGGCGCGCGCATAGAGTGAAATTCTGCCGCGCCGCGATTCGACGGTTATCACTTCGCCGGCGTGCACGCCGATCGCGTCGAGATCGAGCGGATTGATGGTCGCAATCGGCACCGGCTCGATGGAGTCGAGCACGCCGGCGCGACGCGTCATGCTGCCGGTGTGCCAATGCTCGAGTTGACGGCCGGTAATCAGCACCATCGGATATTCGCCGTCCGGGCGCTCGTTGGCCGGGATGATATCGGACGGGACGAAACGGCCGCGCCCGCTCGCGGTCGGGAAGTCTTCGATGAACACGACCGATTCGCCCGGATCGCCTTCCTGCTCGCAGGGATAAGTCACCGAGCTGTCGCGCTCGAGCCGTTCCCAAGTGATGCCGGCGATACTCGGCATGGCCTGGCGCATTTCGTTGAATACATCGGACACGTCGCCATAGTTCCAGTCGAGGCCGAGCCGTTTTGCCAATTCCTGGATGATCCACAGATCGGGCTTCGCTTCACCCGGCGCATCCAGCGCCTGGCGGCCAAGCTGGACCATGCGATCGGTGTTCGTGAACGTGCCGGTTTTTTCCGGGAACGCCGTCGCCGGCAATATGACATCGGCAAGATATGCGGTCTCGGTCAGGAAGATATCCTGTACGACCAGACAATCGAGCGCGGCGAGCGCCGCTCGCGCGTGGCTGACATCGGGCTCGGACATCGCCGGGTTTTCGCCCATGATGTACATGCCGTGCAGTTTGCCCGCGTGCACGGCGTCCATGATTTCGACGACCGTCAGGCCCGGAACCGGATCGAGCTTCTGGCCCCACAGTTTTTCGAATTTGGCGCGAATAGTGTCGTCGTCGACGCGCTGATAATCGGGATAAACCATCGGGATCAGTCCGGAATCGGAAGCGCCCTGCACGTTGTTCTGGCCGCGCAGCGGATGCAGCCCGGTGCCGGGACGTCCGATCTGGCCTGTCATCAGCGACAGCGCAATCAGGCAGCGCGCGTTGTCGGTGCCGTGCACGTGCTGTGAGATTCCCATGCCCCACAGGATCATCGAGCCTTTCGATCTGGCGAACAGTCGCGCGACATCCTTGATCGTCTCAGCCGGCACGCCGCAGATCGGCCCCATCAATTCCGGGCTGAAGGCGGCGACGTTGGCTTTGAGTTCGTCATAGCCTATCGTGCGACTGGCGATGAAGTCTTCATTGACCAGGCCTTCCTCAACGATCGTGTGCATGATCGCATTCAGCAGCGCGACGTCGGTGTCGGGCTTGAATTGCAGGTAATGCGTGGCGATGCGCGCAAGTTCCGAACGACGCGGATCGGCGATGATCAGCTTGACGCCGTTCTTGACTGCGTTCTTGATCCAGGTCGCCGCCACCGGATGATTGACCGTCGGGTTGGCGCCGATCACCAGCACGACTTCGGCTTTCATTACATCCATGACAGGATTCGAGACCGCCCCCGAACCCAAGCCTTCCAGCAGGGCCGCGACCGACGAGGCATGGCACAGCCGCGTGCAATGGTCGACGTTGTTGGTGCCGAAGCCGGTGCGAACGAGCTTCTGGAACAGATAGGCCTCTTCGTTGCTACCTTTGGCCGAGCCGAAACCGGCAAGCGCCTGCGAACCTTTTTCGTCGCGGATTCTCTTGAGCCCCGATGCCGCCAGTTCGAGCGCCTCTTCCCAACTGGCTTCGCGGAACACCGAGCTGACGTTGTCCGGATCCATCGTGAAATCGGCGGTTTTCGCCACGCCCGCCTTGCGGATCAACGGCTTGGTCAGGCGCTGCTTGTGATGCACATAATCGAAACCGTAACGGCCTTTGACGCACAGCCGGCCGTGATTGGCCGGGCCGTCGCGGCCTTCGACGTGCAAAATCTTGTTGTCCTTGATGTTGTAGGTCATCTGACAGCCGACACCGCAATACGGGCAAACCGAATCGATTTTTTTGTCGGGCACGACTAGGCCGACGTCGCGCGCCGGCATCAACGCGCCGGTCGGACACGCCTGCACGCATTCGCCGCACGCGACGCACGTGCTGATGCCCATCGGATCGTCGAGGTCGAACACGATTTTCGAATGCTCGCCGCGGAAAGCGTAGCCGATTACGTCGTTGACCTGCTCTTCGCGGCAGGCGCGCACGCAACGCGTGCACTGGATGCAAGCATCGAGATTGACCGCCATCGCCGGATGCGACAGATCCGCCGGCGGATTGTGCCGCGGCGCGAAACGCGGTTTGCCGATGTTGAGCTTCTTCGCCCATTGGTCGAGTTCGGAATCGAGCGTGTAGTCCTTTTGCGCGACATCGGACAGCAGCAGTTCCAGCACCATCCTCTGTGAAGCGAGCGCGCGTTCGTTGTCGCTGACGACTTCCATGCCGGCTTTCGGATAACGGCAGCACGACGGCGCCAGCACGCGTTCGCCCTTGATCTCGACCATGCATGAGCGGCAGTTTCCATCGGGGCGCATGCCGTCCATATAGCACAGGCGCGGAATCTCGACGCCGTAGCGGTCGGCGGTCTGCAGGATGGTTTCGTTACCGTAGCCTTCGACCGCGCGGCCATTCAGCTTGAAATTGATGACTTCAGGCGCAAGCGCCAGTTCGATGGGAGCGTTCATGGTCTAAAGAGCGAGAGGCGTAAAGCGGGAGGAGCGGGCGCAAAGACGGGGAACGAGATTCCCCTTTCGCAAAAAGGGGGTTAGGGGGGATTTATCCGCCGCGAAGGTCCCTCGCTGCGCTCTCCCCCTCGATGCCCATTTTTCAAAGGGCGAAGTTTCTTTCTCGCAAGGTTTCACTCCGAAACCGCGCCGGAGGTCTGGTTCGTCACTCAACTTCGTGCGGAAAATATTTGATCACGCAGCGTATCGGATTGGGCGCCGCCTGACCCAAGCCGCAGATCGACGCATCGGCCATCGCGCCCGACAATTCTTCGAGCAGCGGCTGATCCCAGCGCGGTTGCTCCATGAGCTTCAAAGCTTTCGCCGTACCGACCCGGCACGGGGTGCACTGGCCGCACGATTCGTCGGCGAAGAATTTCATGATGTTGCGCGCCGCTACCGCGGCCTTGTCGTGATCGGACAGGATGATGACGGCGGCCGAGCCGATGAAGCAGCCGTATTCGTTCAGCGTATCGAAATCGAGCGGAACATCGCCGAGCGACGCCGGCAGAATACCGCCCGACGCGCCGCCGGGCAGATACGCGTAAAAGCCGTGGCCGGCCAGCATGCCGCCGCAATATTCGTCGATCAATTCGCGCACCGTGATACCGGCCGGTGCCAAGTGCACGCCCGGCTTCGCGACCCGCCCGGAAACCGAAAACGAGCGCAAACCCTTGCGCCCTTGCCGACCGTGGCCGGCGAACCAGCCTGCGCCCGATTCGAGGATATCGCGCACCCAATACAGCGTTTCCATATTGTGTTCGAGCGTCGGCCGGCCGAACAGGCCGACTTGCGCGACATACGGCGGACGCAGCCGCGGCTCGCCGCGCTTGCCTTCGATCGATTCGATCATCGCTGACTCTTCACCGCAGATGTAGGCGCCAGCGCCGCGCCGCAAATGAATCGGTTGAAGCGCGCAAGGCGCGTTGCTCTGCAGCGCGGCAAGTTCATCGGTCAAAATCCGCCGGATTTCAGCGTATTCGTCGCGCAGGTAAACATAGATTTCGTTTATGCCGACCGCCCATGCGGCGATCAGCATGCCTTCCAGAAAACGGTGCGGATCGCGCTCGAGGTAATAGCGGTCCTTGAACGTTCCTGGTTCACCTTCGTCGATGTTGACCGCCATCAAACGCGGGCCGGGCTCGGCCTTTACAATGCGCCATTTGCGGCCGGCCGGAAACCCCGCGCCGCCCAGCCCGCGCAAGCCCGAATCTTCGAGTTCCTTGATGACGGATTCGACGCTGCGCTTGCCGTTCACGCAATCTAGCAGGCAGCCGTAACCCCCCTCGGCGCGATACTCCGCGAGCGACAGGTACTTCGGCGGTCGTGCGATAGAGGCATTTTCGCGGACTTTTTGCTGCACCAGCGCGGCGTTGGCGTGCGGGATGGCGTTCTGGCCGACCACGGCGACCGGCGCCTGCTCGCAGCGGCCGACGCACGGCGCCGTGATGACGCGCACGTCTTTGCCGAGCGAGCTTTGTAATTCAGCCAGCAGCGTGTCGGCTCCGGCCAGCGCGCACGACAGCGAATCGCACACCCGAACCGTTAGCCTGGCCGGCGCTGCTTCGCCGGCTTCGACGAGATCGAAATGATGGTAGAAGCTCGCGACCTCGAACGCTTCGGCCATCGGCAACTTCATTTCGGCGGCGAGCGCGACCAGATGCGGCGCCGAAATGCAGCCGTAGTGATCCTGGATTTTATGCAGATGCTCGATCAGCAGATCGCGCTTGCGCGGTTCAGCGCCGAGCAGTTCGCGCACTTCGGCAAGCGCGGCGGGATCGGCAACGCGTCCCTTGGGCTTGCCGGTAGCGCGTTTAAGGGGTGCTATGCGCGCTACGTCAGAGGACTTCGATCCAAGGTTCATCGAGACTTTCTGGGAGCTTGGGCAACGGGCTTGAAGCGGGTGGGGCTGCGTTCAACAACTAGGCCAATTGTAGAGGATTTTGGGATCTGAATAACCGCCGAATTACAGCGGGTAAAGGCGCGCCGTGCGGGTGGCGGTGCAACTGCCGAATACGTGCTCCAAACTCAAAGCGCCGCTTTCGCGAGCCGGCCCATCTCCGCCGGGCTGCGCGTAACCGTGATCCCGCATTCCTCCATCACCGCGAGCTTCTCCATCGCTGTGCCGCGGCCACCGGAAATGATCGCGCCGGCGTGGCCCATGCGCTTGCCCGGCGGGGCGGTGACACCGGCGATGAAGCCGACGACTGGTTTGCGCATGTTCTCCTTGATCCAGCGCGCGCATGCTTCCTCGTCCGTGCCACCGATCTCGCCGACCATCACCACCGCTTCGGTCTGTGGATCGTCGTTGAACAGCTTCATCACATCGAGATGCTTGAGGCCATTGACCGGATCGCCGCCGGTGCCGACACAAGTCGATTGGCCGAGGCCCTGCTCCATCAATTGGCCGACCGCCTCGTAAGTCAGCGTGCCGGAACGCGAAACTACGCCGATCGGTCCGCGCTTATGAATATGGCCAGGCATGATGCCGATCTTGATTTCGTCCGGCGTGATCACGCCCGGGCAGTTCGGCCCGACCAGGATCGTGCTTTTCCCCTGCATCTTGTAGCGCGTGCGGATCATGTCGCGAACCGGGATGCCTTCGGTGATGCAGATAACCAGATCGAGTCCAGCATCGACCGCTTCGTCGATCGCTGCCGCGGCGAATGGCGGTGGCACGTAAATCACCGAGCAGGTGGCGCCGGTCGCTGCCTTCGCCTCGGCAACGGTGTTGAAAATCGGAATGCTTTCGAAACTCTGCCCGCCTTTTTTGGGCACGACGCCGGCGACGAAACAATTCCTGCCATTCGCATAGTCCGCGCAGTGATGGGTGTGAAACTGAGCGGTCTTGCCGGTGATGCCCTGCGTAATGACTTTGGTGTTTTTGTTGATCAGGATGCTCATGGTTTTATCGATTGACGTCCTTGACACCGTCGTTCAGCGTCGACGAAAAAATACGGTCATTCCTGCGAAGCAGGAATCTCTTAATCAGGCCGCAATGGTGGGATACAGATCCATCCAAGCAGAATTGCGCTGTTCGATCAGCTCAATCTTCCACTCGTGCTTCCAAGCCTTAAT
>JACMKV010000215.1 GCA_014379915.1 Burkholderiales bacterium | reverse complement strand
CTATCCTTGCTCCAGCTTTGGAAGTCCTTTCCGAGAAATCTTTAGCAGATCTGGTCGCCATAGTGTCCTCCTTTCAGGAACCGCTTAACAGTGTTTCAGACCGGGAAGTTGATGCCGGGAAGCAGCAGCATTTGTGCCCGCTGGTAGGCGCTTCGCACTAGCCCGCTCAAGTACGTAAGGTCCGTCATCCGGGGTGCGCGTCGGTGTCATGTGCTGTAAGACTTACACAGGTATGTAAATTGCACTCACCCAAGGTAGCTGTGATCTGCCCATTACACTCCCCGTATTACAGCAGAACGCCCGTTTCACCCAAAGGCATCATTTTTGCTGTTATCCACTTAACGCAATGGTGCGTGCCAGTGCAAATGCGCTGCTTGAGACCGGCTCGCCGCGATGACTCGGGCTGGAGTTTCGCCTCGGTTTGGCGACTTTGCTATTCGCAGTAATATTCGGTTGTAATATTTATTTATCGGTAAATTCAGGCAGAGTGTTGCGATCATGGATGGCAAGTCAAGTCGCATTCTCCCGCCCTGTCCCAGCAAACGCTGTCGAGCCGATCCGATCAAAACCAGGAAACTTATGACCGCTCTCGTCGCCACCTCCAATCAGATCAAGTACGCGTCGCCCTTCGCTGATATCGCGTTTGAATTCGCGAAGGTGCGCGCGGAAACCGAACGGTTGTGCGAACCGCTGGAAAGCGACGACTACGTTATCCAGTCGATGGCCGATGTCAGTCCGCCGAAGTGGCATCTCGCCCATACGACGTGGTTCTTCGAAAATTTTGTACTCGCGCCATTTGTGCCCGGCTACGTGCCGTTCCATCCGAAGTTCGGTTATCTTTTCAACTCGTACTATCAGAGTGTCGGAGCATTTCATCCGCGCGTTCAGCGCGCGTTGTCGAGGCCGACGGTCTCGCAGGTTTACGAATATCGCAAGCATGTCGATCTGCATTTGCGCGAGCTGTTGATCCGTGCCGAAGGCGAGGCCCTGCAGGAGATCGGCGCGCGCGTCGAGCTCGGCTTGCATCACGAACAGCAGCACCAGGAATTGTTGCTCACCGATATCAAACATATTTTCGCCAGCAATCCTTTGCGGCCGGCGTACCATCGAGCGCCGTCGCGGCAGGAAAGCTCGTCGGCGCTGCGCTTCTTCGAATTCCCCGGCGGCTTGAAGCAAATCGGGCATGACGGCGAAGGCTTCGGCTATGACAACGAAATGCTCCGGCATCCGGTCTACGCGGCCGACTATGACCTCGCATCCAGATTGGTAACCAATGGCGAGTTTTTGCAATTTATCGAAGCAGGCGGGTACCGCGACCCGCAATACTGGTTGTCCGAGGGTTGGAACGTCGTGAACGAGCGCGGCTGGAGCGCGCCCCTGTATTGGGAGCGCGACGCAACGGGCGCATGGCAGATCATGACGCTGTCGGGCATGACCGCGATCGACGAAGCCGAGCCGGCCTGCCATGTCAGTTACTTCGAGGCCGATGCCTACGCGCGCTGGGCCGGCAAACGCCTGCCCACCGAGGCCGAATGGGAGCTTGCCGCTCAGGCCTTGCCGATACAGGGCAATTTTCGCGAAAGCGGCGGGCTGCATCCGCAAGCGGCGGGAAAATCCGAGGGCCCCGCGCAATTGTTCGGTGACGTTTGGGAATGGACGCAAAGTCCGTATTCAGCATATCCGGGCTATCGGCCGGCGCCCGGCTCGCTCGGCGAATACAACGGAAAATTCATGTGCAACCAGTTCGTGTTGCGAGGCGGGTCGTGCGCGACGCCGCGCTCGCACATACGCGCGACCTACCGTAATTTCTTCACCGCAGCCGACCGTTGGCAATTCACCGGAATACGATTGGCGCGGGATCGGTTGGCGCAGAAAGACCGGCAGGCGCACATGCCATGAACGTCCTGACCGCGACGAAAGCATCGGGCCGCGTGCGCGTTTCGGACTTGCAGCCGGAACAGGCGAATTTTGCCGAAGAGGTGGCCGCAGGATTGCGTCAGCCGCAAAAAACGATTCCCCCCAAGTTTTTTTATGACGCGCGAGGATCACAGCTGTTCGAAGCGATCTGCGAGACGCCCGAGTATTATCCGACGCGCACGGAAAGCGCAATCCTGCAGCAGCGCGCCGGGGAAGTCTCCGAGCTCGTCGGCGCCGGTGTCCAGTTGATCGAGATTGGCAGCGGCAACAGCCAGAAAGTCAGGCTGCTGCTCGATGCGCTGAAGCCTGCGTCATACATGCCGCTCGATATTTCCCGCGATCATCTCGTGCATGCGGCGGATGCGATGTCGCGCGACTATCCGTGGCTAGATGTTCATGCGGTTTGCGTCGATTACATGCAACCGACGTTCGCACTGCTGCCGCGCTCAGCGCTGAGGAAGCTTGCGTTTTTTCCCGGCTCGACGATCGGCAATTTCGAGCCGCACGAAGCGCTCGCGTTTCTGAGACGATTGCGCGGGCTGGTCGCGCCGGGCGGCGCGGTATTGATCGGCGTCGATCTGAAAAAAGACGCCGGTATTCTGAACCGGGCCTACAACGACGCAAGCGGAGTGACCGCGCGCTTCAATCTGAATCTGCTCGCCCGCATCAATCGCGAGCTGGGCGCCGACTTCGACCTTGCGCACTTTGAGCACGACGCGTTTTACAACGAGGGGATTGGGCGCATCGAGATGCATCTGGTCAGCACCCGTGTACAGAATGTTTGCGTGGGCGGCGAGCGTTATTCGTTCGAACGCGGCGAAACGATACACACCGAAAACTCGTACAAATACAGTGTGGCGCAGTTCCAAGTTCTGGGCGAGGCGGCCGGCTTTAACGAGGTTCGCACCTGGACTGACGTCAACCAGCTATTCAGTCTGCATTACCTGGCTGGACCCGAACCGGAATAGACGTGGCTTGAACGAAGGGATGCTAAGGATTTAGGTCGCGCAGCGAGAAGCGTGGAAGAGACGTGCGGCGATTGTGAGTGTGGTCCTATCGGCAACGCGAGAAAGATAACCTGCCTGCCAGGTTGCTGATCAAAGCAAAACGCCCCCTGTTTGGTTTTTCTCTGTGATCTCTGTGATCTCTGTGGCGGGCTTTCGCTTTATGGCATCTCTCAAGCCACGGAGGACACGAGAGTTCACCGAGAAGTCAGCTAGATAGCCGCTTCGTCAGTCTCGCCGGTGCGGATGCGCAGCACTTGTTCAACCGTCGTTACAAAAATCTTACCGTCACCAATTTTACCGGTGCGCGCTGACTTGACGATGGCTTCGATCGCCAGATCGACGAGTTCGCCCGGCACCACGACTTCGATTTTGACCTTGGGCAAAAAGTCGACGACGTATTCGGCGCCGCGATAGAGTTCGGTATGGCCTTTCTGCCGGCCAAACCCTTTGACTTCTGTCACCGTCAACCCGGCCACGCCGATTTCCGACAGCGCCTCCCGCACCTCGTCCAGCTTGAACGGCTTGACGATCGCTTCAATTTTTTTCATTCAATTCTCCAAGTGCAACGGTGTCCCTGCCCGGGCCTGCATGCGATAAGCACACATTATAAACACTGACAGGATACGGCGGCGCTCATAGCGCATGCCGGTATTTATTGGTGATCGGATAACGCCAATCCTTGCCGAAGCCGCGCGGCGTGATGCGAATTCCAGGCGGCCCCTGCCTGCGTTTGTATTCGCTCGCTGCAATCAGGCGCACGACTTTGGCAACGTCGTCTTTGGCGTAGCCTCGTGCGACGATCTCGGACGGCCCGAGGTCGTGTTCGACGAACGCTTCCATGATGCCGTCGAGAGCGGCGTACGGCGGTAAGGTGTCCTGGTCGGTCTGATCGGGCTTGAGCTCGGCCGATGGCGCGCGCTCGATGACGCGGTCGGGTATTACTTTGGACAGGCCGTTGCGGTAGTGGCCGAGCTTGTAAACCAGCGTTTTGCTGATGTCCTTGAGGACCGCAAAGCCGCCGACCATATCGCCGTACAGCGTTGCATAGCCGGTTCCCGACTCGCTCTTGTTTCCGGTGTTCAATACGATATAACCCGTCTTGTTCGATAGCGCCATCAGCAGTACGCCGCGAATCCGCGATTGCAGGTTCTCTTCGGTCGTATCGCTGCCGGGCGGGACATGATGGCTGTAACCGGCAAATTCATCGGCCAGCGATTTTCGAAAAGATTCGAACAGCGCTGTGATCGAAATCTCGCTGTAGTTAACCGCCATCGAGCGGGCCATGGCGCGCGCATCGGCAAAGCTCATGTCGGCCGTGTATGACGACGGCATCATCACCGCATGCACGCGGTTCGCGCCCAGAGCGTCGACGGCAATCGCCAGGGTCAGCGCCGAATCCATTCCACCGGACAGGCCGATCAATGCGCCGGGAAAGCCGTTCTTGCTGATGTAGTCCTTTACACCCAGGCACAGCGCACTCCAGACTTCGGCTTCGAGCGACAGTATCGGAGCGACGACGCCCGAGTCGGGAACGCCATTGTCATCGAGTTCGACGAGGCCGAGAACTTCTTCGAAAACGGCAAACTGGTGGGTTGTCGCACCAGCTGGATTCATCACGAATGAGCCGCCATCGAAAACGAGTTCGTCCTGACCGCCGACCAGGTTCGCATAAATCACCGGCATCCCGGTTTCGGCAATACGGTCACGGACGACCTCGTAGCGCGAGCGCTGTTTCCGCATGTGGTAAGGCGAGGCATTCAACACCAGCAGCGTATGCGCGCCGGCCTGACGCGCGCGCATCGCGCTGAGGTCTTCCCAGATGTCGGCGCAAATATTGATGCCGAAGCGCACGCCTTCATGCTCGAACACGCACGGTTGGTCGCCGGCGCTGAAATAGCGTTGCTCGTCGAAGACCGTGTAGTTCGGCAGCCTGTGCTTCAGGTAGGTCGCAGCAATGCGGCCGTCGCGCAGCAACGACGCCGCGTTATAGCGTTTGCCGCCGGCCTCGTGCGGATGGCCGACGACGAGCGCGATGTCGTGCGCCCATTCCGCGAGCGCCGCCAGGGCTCGTGCGCACGACTGATAAAAATCCGGGCGTAACAGCAGATCTTCAGGCGGGTAGCCGGATAATGCCAACTCGGGGCCCAGCATTAGCGTTGCACCGGCAGCCCGTGCGCGTTCGGCGAATTCGCGTAGCTTGGCGCTGTTGCCGGTAATGTCGCCAACCGTGCAATTTACTTGAGCGATGGCGATTTTCATCGCGCCATTATATCGCGCTCTTCCCAGCCCTGAATCGGGGCCGCACTTATGTATTTTTTACATTTTTAGTCCCCGTATTTACAAATCCGCGGCGGAAAAAGTTGGCTTGACGGCTGCTGAAAAACTACTGCGCTTGCCCATACGCATTCATTTTTCGGTGGCATAGTCCTTGCCCCTTTGTCATGGTCAGTGCAACGTTTACTGATACAAAGGAGACGACTATGGCCACCACGCGCAAACCCGGTAGTAACGACGACGAACATGGCAAACCGCAAGGCGGGCATTTGAACTCCAGCGTTGAAAATGGCCAGTCCGCGGATAGCGAACTCGATAATCCTGAATTGCGCTCGATGCAGGCGGGGCAAGAAGAGGGCAAGGGCGGTGATGCGGGCGAAGAAGGTGATAGCGACAGCGCGCGCGATCCGGATCGCGATCCGCAGGGGAGTATCGAAGCGATCGACGAGGGCGATTCAACAGACGGTGTCTTGAATGCTGACGAGGCCGAATCGCTGGGAAACGACGATCCCAGTTCCCGCAGCGCCGATGTTCGCGATAATCCCAGGGGAGTCCGGACAAGCCGGGCGGCCTCTATTGAATAACGACGCTCGACGCCGCAGGCGATGATCTGGCTGTGCGCCGAAATCTGCGAGCGTTGCGCCGAGGATTGCGTGAGTATGGCAGATGACGCCGTCATTCGGGTATATGCCGAAATATGGCGGCGGTGTTCGGAATCATGCCGCAAGATGGCGCGTATCGTTACCAGCAAGGATTGATGGCGCGCGCCGACACCCTGAGGAGGCGCGCCCCCCGGCAAGTCATCGCAGTTTTCGTGCGCGCGTTCTTCGCAGCAGCATCGCTGGAGAAGGCAATTTCTCGTTTGCCAAACGCCCCGGCATGTTAAAACCCGGGCGTGAGAGCCGAGCCCTCCGCGATCTTGAAGCGCAGCTACACGATTCACATGTGCGATTAAGGCGATTGACGAATTGACCGCGTGAATTAGCTTATTACGCGTAACAGATCTTTTACCGACCAGGAGAACCCATGGCTTCCGCCATCGAAATTCAGAATAATTTTACCCGCCGCCCGCTGCTGCCGATGATACGTTGGAGCGCGATCCTCGCCGGCCTCGTAGTCGGTCTCGCCACACATATGCTGCTGACTTTGCTCGGCGTAGCAGCAGGGCTTTCCGCAGTCGATCCGATGGCACGAGACGCTGTCGGCAACATTCCCGTCGCCGCGGGCATCTGGAATGGCGTCAGTATGCTGATTGCCGCTTTCGTCGGCGGTTTTATTGCGGCGCGCATGTGCGGTTTATCGCGGCTCAGCGATGGTTTGCTGCACGGCTTTGTGTCGTGGGGCGCGACGACCCTGCTGCTCGCCTATTTGACGACGACGGCGGTAACTGGCGCGATCGGCAGCGCGTTCGGCCTGATCGGCCAAAGCGTGCAAACGATAGGTCAGACCGTTGCCGGAGGCGGCGCGCAGGCCGATGAGCGCTTGCCTGACGCTCTAGGTGCACTGATCAAGGGGACGGATAATCCCGATGCCGGAAATATCACCGCCGAATCGCTGGCTGAAGTGCAACGTCTGCTTCGCGCCGGAGATCGTCAAGGCGCAATCGACGTGATGGTCAAGCAGATGGGATTTTCACAAGAGCGCGCGAATCAGATCGCCACTCAGGCCATAACTTTGCTCGGGAAAGCGACGCCGCAGCAGGCGCGCCAGACTGCCGATCAGGCCGTATCCACCCTGGCGAAAGCTTCCTGGTGGTTGTTCTTCGGGATATTGCTGTCGATGGTGCTCGGTGTCGTCGGTGGCGCAGTCGGCGTGAAATCCTTGCGGCGGCGCAGTTACACCGGGCAAGGCACGCTGCGGGCGACTGCCTGATTTGAAACTGGAATCGAGCGATGCTCTTTAGTAAGCTCGGAACAAGTGCCATTCTGCGGGCTTTAGACCGAAGAATCTGCTACTTCAAGTACAACAGATCCTTCACGGAGCCTGTCCTGAGCGACGCCGAAGGGGTCAGGATGCCTTCATCAAAGCTATGCGCGGCATCGCTTTTTTGCGCTACGCTTCAGACGATCGCAAGCGCCTCGAGGTTCGAGCCAGGTTCTAGCCCGCCGCTTTCAGCAACACCACCACCGCACCACTTCCACCGTCGACGCCGCGTGCCTGACAGAACGCCAGTATCTCGTTT
>JACMKV010000214.1 GCA_014379915.1 Burkholderiales bacterium | reverse complement strand
GTAGCACGCAGCGAATAAGAGCAGCAAATCGGGCCTGTGCACATCCGTGCGCAGGCTTTTTTTTGCCTGGATGCGCAGCCGCTTTCGGGCGGAGCCGCGACCGAAAGAAGGAGCCAAGGTTTTTGCTCCTTCCCCCTTGACGGGGGAAGGCCCCGCCGACACGGCGTTCGCGTAGCGATCCGGGGCGGGAGGCGTGGCTTGGCGTGCTTCCCGCGAACGGGTGCCTTCGGCACTAAACGTGTCCGCACGCCTATCCACGCGCCGTGTCCACGCGCCATGATTGGCTTGCGGTTGCGAGCGTCGCCGCTAATGCCAGCCTCTGCCGAAAAAGAAATGGGTAGAAAAACCCGAGCCGTGGGGGTATCCATACGGATGCCCGTAAAACGGCGAGTAGGAATCGTAATAGGGACTGCCGTAATAGCGGGCCGGATAGCTCGGAGCCGATTCCCTTTTCAGGATCGCGCCAGCGATAACTGGCTGCTCCCAGACCTGTGTACCAATACGTCGCGGCACCGCCTCGCCAAGGTTGCCGGTGACCCGCAATACCTGGCCAGGCGCGAAGCGGTCTTCATCGAACGGACCGTGGTTGCAAGCGATAAAGCGCGTGGACTCGCGTTGCGACGCATACGGGTCAACCAGGCGTTCGAGCAGGAAACAGGTATCGCCGTCATCATCGATGCGGTCAACGATGGCGCCGTGCCATTCGACACGCGGTCCCTGGAAGTCTCGATCAAGCGTGCTTTCGCGATCACCGACCGCTTCGGCGGTAAAAGGATTGAGCGTCAGGAAAGCGAGTAGCGCGGGGCGAATAATTTTCATCGGGATCTCCTGCAAACTCCGGGTTTGACCGCCGCGCTTTGCCGAGGTTTAGGGGCGACGTTGGATGGAATCGTCGAAGATAGATGAGCAAAATCTCAAAGTCGGACCGCCTGTCAGTAGTCGGCAAGCCCAACGTGAAGACTTCAGCTTCGCCACCTGATGGAACACGCCACCGTCCTTTCACTGGGCTCCGGGTAGTTGATCGGAGTACCATAATGAACATGAAACGGCTTCTATCCCTGTGGTTGGCCTGTCTTGGCCTGATAGCCGGCGCGACAGCTGGGGCACAGCAACCGTCGGTGAGCGCGGACGACTGGGTTTGCGATTCGCGGCGTCATCAACGCGCAGATCGAGGCGCTTGAACAGGATGATGCGGAAACCGCGTTTTCTTACGCGTCGCCGGCATTGCGGAAAATGTTTCAGACGCCGCGCCAATTCATCTCCATGATCAGGCAGAATTACGCAGCCGTGTACCGGCCGCGCGCGATCACCTTTCTGCCACCCTCAATCGTCCATAACGTGCCGGTGCAGCCCGTGCGGCTGCTCGCGTCGGACGGCAAGGTAATCGTCGCGCTCTATTCGATGCAGCGCGAGGAAATTTCGATGCAGGGCGAAAAAGCGGCCGATGGTGGTAAGTGGAGGATTAACGGCTGCCAACTCGTCCCGCTCAATGCAGTTTATGCAGTTATCCAGGCCGAGCATTACGATCCAATTCCAGACTCGCTTCAAGCCCGGTTTTCGGGCGCCTTTCTTTTCGCTAGAGGATAAGACCATGGCTGAATCAACCGCCCCCGGCGATATGTTGGAATTTATGCAGAAGATGTGGAACCCGATGTCGTTTCCGATCCCCGGCATGTTGACGCCAACCATCGATCCCGATGAACTCGAGAAGAAGATTTCCGAGTTGAAGTCTGTCGAAAACTGGCTGGCCGTGAATCTCGGTTTACTGCAGATGACCATCAAGACCATGGAGATGCAGAAAGCCGCGCTGGTCGCATTGACGCCCGACCCTGGCAGTAAATCCAAGCCTTGAGCTAGTGTCCTGAGTCGCTAGTTGTTTAATTGCATTAATAATGGTGATTAATGACCATGCCTCTGTTGTCATTCCAGACGGAGCGCGTCATGTCGCGAACGGCAATCGCACTCCGTTGCGGGCCGTAGGTCAGGAGCGAATTGGTTCGCTGGAGCAAGAGCCGCACCGAGGAAGCGCGAATGGTCGAACGAGCGCGGATCGTCCTTGCCTGTCTTGCCGGTAAGCGTAACGACGAAGTTGCGGTCAAGGGAGCACCATTGCGCAATACAATCGTTAACTTACGCAATTAAACACCAGGCTTCCTGACATCACTGTTCGTCTTCCGTTCTTTTCCTCGCCTGTTGCGCGGAAACACAACAAACTAAACAGGGGCGAACTTTTTTATCTTCATCCGATACACAAACTCGCTGATAGTGGTAAAGTCTGGCGGTCGCGCGGAGCGCTTACCCACGCGTACTATCCAGTTTCTCGATGCAAAAATTCGATCAAGGAGATGACCCTATGAAATGCCCGCAACAGGCCAAGCCTGCTTTATCTCAACATAGTAATAGCGCACCCTTCAGCCGCCGTCAGCGCAGCCTTCTTTCCAAAGCACTTTGCAGCGCCGGGTTATTGGGCGCGATCGCAGCGGTTCCGAGTGCTTATGCCGTGCAGATGAGGGGGCTGACAATCCCAATAGGCCCCCAACAGATCCTTAGTTTCGACAGCGCCACACCGGGAACGGTTTTGGCCTCACCAGACATCGCCCCGCTTGGGGCGGGCGAAATCGTCGTCACGATAGATTATCGGCCCGCGGACGGCGTGTTGTATGGTGTTACCAACTTTGGAAACGTAGTGACGATCAACCCGACGACTGGCGCAGCGTTGGAGGTAAGGAACAATACCGGTTTGGATATTGCCGGGCTGGGTTTTTTCGGCTTGGACTTCAATCCTACGAACAACAGGCTGCGCCTGACGAGTAACCTTGCTCCGACAAATCGTGCCATCGATGTCGAAGATGCCACCCTTGCCGGAGTGACTACTAATACCGACCTTATATACGCAACC
>JACMKV010000213.1 GCA_014379915.1 Burkholderiales bacterium | reverse complement strand
CCGCTGCACGCACGGCTTTTGCAAAAGCGCTGCGCCTGAAATGCAACGGCTCGTCGAATGGGCGGCAGCTGATGGAATTGCTGTCACCCTACCGGCGCGGCGCGACTGCTGCCTCAGCTTCGGATGGCAGCGGCAACAGTAATCTCGGTGGCCGCAACATCGGCGACACTGCCCGTCCGAACGGAGGCGGCGCGAACGGACATGCGAGCCGCGCCAGCGCTTTTCGGGGCAGCGGAACCACCCGCCAGACGGCGCGCGCTTGTCCGGTCGCAATTACTTATAACAACGGCAGCGCTATTTGCGAAGTCGAGCTGGGCGACGAGTGGCGCGTGGATTTGCACGACAACCTGCTGCAGGCGCTGAATGACGCGTTGCGCAGCGAGAATGTCACGATTGTTTATTAGAAAACAGGGGATAAGGAACAGGAGATAGGGGATAGGTAAAGGCGAACACAAGGCGAAGACAAACGTCAAAGTCAAACGCCAAAAGCCAAAAGCCTGTTGAGAAATGGTAGGTCAGGGTGCGCCAGCTCCTGACATCATTCGGTCCGTTAAGCGGTCTCGTCAGGTAGCCTTGCGGCAACCTGACCTACCAGTCGCAGCCTTTGCGTCGTCGCCTACAACTCGTAATCGCTGCCGCCGCCGCGCATCGCTTTTTCGACGGTCTTGCGCGCGAGGTGCGGCGCGAAAAGCTCGATGAAATCGTACAGATAACCGCGCAGATAGGCGCCGCGGCGCAGGCCGATCCGCGTCGTGCTCGATTCGAACAAGTGGCTGGCGTCGAGAAACCGCAAATCCTGGTCGCGTACGGGGTCAAATGCCATTTGTTCGAGAATACCCACGCCGAGGCCGAGGCCGACATAGGTTTTGATGATATCGGAATCGATTGCGGTCAGCACGACGGTTGGCTTCAGCCTGCGCATTTCGAACGCGCGGTTTACCTTGGACGAACCGGTAAACGCGAACTCGTAGGTGATGATCGGGTACCTGGCGATGGCTTCCAGGGTCAATCGGCGCTCGGCTACGAGCGGATGGTCGAAACGCGTCACGACGGCGCGATTCCACTGGTAGCAGGGCAGGATGACGAGCCCGGCGAGCGCCTCCATCGCTTCGGTCGCGATGACAATATCGGCCTCGCCCGACGCGGCCTGCGCGGCGATTTGCGCCGGATTGCCCTGGCGCAAGCTCAAGCGCACTTTCGGGTAGCGTTTCGTGAAGCGCTGAATCACCGGCGGCAACACGTAGCGGGCTTGGGTATGCGTCGTCGCAATGGTCAGATTACCGCTGTCTTCCTCGGTAAATTCGCGCCCGACGCGGGCCAGATTTTCGGCCTCCTTCAAAATGCGTTCGGCAATCTGTAGAATCTCCCGTCCCGGCGCGGTGATATCCGTTATCCGCTTGCCGTTGCGCACGAAAATGTCTACGCCGAGCTCGTCTTCGAGCAGGCGGATCTGTTTGCTGACCCCTGGTTGAGAAGTATGCAAAGCCTGCGCGGCTTCCGAAACGTTGAGTCCGCGGTGAGCGACTTCATGGAGATAGCGGAGCTGTTGCAGCTTCATTGGCAGCCTTCGCCCAGCAGCTTATAACGAACAGTTATAAGAGCGTAGCACAATATTCTTTTGCAATCTAAACAGCGCTTGTTACCATCGGCGTTGCTAACTAAACGGCGATTTGTGATCCGCCGGTTCATTGGCCGCAGTCGCGCTGTTTTTTACCCGCTGCTCCGGCGATCGAAGATCATCGGCAGCGACTTCGCCCATGCGGTTCCGTTAACCGCGTTGGCGGGTCTGGGTCATTTGTATTATGGGAACGGTTGATTTCGGCCTGTTGACCAGTTTGCTGATGGGTTCGCTGCCGGGCATCGCCCTCGGAGCTGGCTAGGCGGCAGCGTGCCTGAGCGCTTTCTGCGCCTGACTTTGGGTTGCATGTTGCGTATAGTCGGCGCGCCGCCTGCTATTCAGCGGAACCTTAGTTTCGCCAACAAGCCGATTATTAAAGAAGTACGCCATTTATCAAAGCGTGTTTTGCAAGGAGTTAGCGATGGGTAGCTTGAAAGACCTGACCAATCTCGAAGAGCTCGATCAATTTGAGCGCGCGGTCAACGATTATCTGAATCTGCAGATGGACTCCGACCGCTTCACAGCGGCGCGGCTGCAGCAGGGCGTTTATGGGCAGCGCCAGGAAGGCGTGCATATGGTCCGCATCAAGCTTCCGGGCGGCCGCTTGAACGCGCCGCAATTGCGCGCGATATCCGACATTCTCGAACAATACTCGCAGCACGACGTCGTCCATATCACGACTCGCCAGGATATTCAGGCGCACTACGTGCCGCTCGAGCACACGCCGGCCGTGCTGCGCCATCTGGCCACGGCCGGGCTTACCACGCGCGAAGCTTGCGGCAATACCATCCGCAATGTGACGTCGTGCGCGCTATCCGGCGTCTGTCCGCGCGAGCACGTCGACGTGAACACGCATCTCGACGGCGCCGTCGCGCACTTCCTGCGCAATCCGCTGACGCAGCAAATGCCGCGCAAATTCAAGATCAGCTTTTCCGCCTGCGAGGCCGATTGCGCGCAAGGTCTGATGCACGATCTCGGCATCGTTGCCGTCAAAAATGGCGATCGTTTCGGCTTCAAGGTGATGGCGGGCGGCGGCTTGGGGCACAAGCCGCACGAAGCGATCATCGTCGAGGAGTTTGTCGAGGAGCGTGACCTGCTGCTGGTGATGGAAGCCATCATCGCCATGCATAACAAATATTCGGATCGCGTGAAACGCGCGAAAGCGCGCATCAAGTTCCTGGTCGACCGTTTCGGTCCAGAAGGTTTTCTCGAAAAATACCGCGAGGAATTCGCCCGCACCAAGGCTGCGCTGGCGATTCAGGAATATCCGCAGGGCGAGTGGCGGCAGGGCGAAGACAGCGAGATTCCTGGACCCGGCGCGCCGCGCAAGGTATTCGCGCAAAAGCAGCCCGGGCTGCACGTGCTGCCGATTTCCGTACCCATGGGCAATTTAAACGTCGCGCAGTTGCGCGGCCTGGCGGCGCTCATGGATGAGCGCGGTTTCGATCAGATTCGGGTTACCCAGGATCAGAACATGATGCTGGCCAACATCACCGAGGACGACATCAGTGGCCTGACCGCGCAATTGGAAAAAATCGGCTTCGGCTTGCCGAAAGCCGGCGACGATGTCGTTGTCTGCCCCGGCACCTCGACCTGCCGGCTCGGCATCACCTCGAGCACCGTCATCGGGCCGAAACTCGATGGCGGCGCCGCCGATCTGCGCGTCCGCGTATCCGGATGTCATAACGGCTGCGCGCAACCCGAAACCGGCGATATCGGCATTTATGGCGAAGGCCGCCGGCTGCACGGCAAGCTGATACCGCATTACCAGATTTATTTCGGCGGCGACGGCATGGGCGGCGGACACGTCGCGCTGAAAGGGCCATCGGTTCCGTCGGCGCGCATCGAAATCGCCATCGAGCGCGTAAAAGCTGCGCATCTGGCGAATCGGAACGGCGACGAACGCTTTTTCGTTTGGTCGCGGCGCATGGGTCAGGCCTGGTTCAAGGAACTGCTCGCCGACCTGGTCGAGGTGCGGCCTGAGGAAGTCGAGAGCGTGTTGCGCGATCACGGCTATTCGTCGGACTTCAAGGTGCTGCAGCTCGGCGGCGGCGAATGCGCGGGCGTCAGCCAGGTGCAGATCGGTTCGGCTTTCTTCGATGCCGCGCACGAGCGCGAGTATCGCGATGCGCTGAAGTTTCAGCGCAAGTTTGCCGAAGCCGCGAAATGCGCCGAGGCGATCGCGCGTCTGATCGGACAGGGCGTCAGCCTGCTCGTCGGCGGCCAGAAAATCGAAGATCTTGCCGGGCAAGCCGAGGAATTGCGCCGCGCATTGTCGGCAAGCACGGCCGTCCCGAATGAATCGCACGATGTGCTGCTTGCGCATAAGCTCGCCCAGTTTGCCGCCGAGCTGGCGCGTCCTGCCGAGGAATTCAACGATGCCGGACAGACCGCGCTATTCCGCGAGATCGACGAATGGACCCAGGCCGCCGCTGAATTTTGCGTGCGGAGCGATCGTCAGCTCGACTTGAGCGGAGCATTGCCGAAAAAACGTCCGGCCGTCGTGCAGCGGTCGCAGTCGCAACTGAGTCCGGCTTGATCTCATCATGAGTGCAGTCATCGAAAAATAT
>JACMKV010000212.1 GCA_014379915.1 Burkholderiales bacterium | reverse complement strand
TGCTAATACCGTTTAACGCGATAAGACTATCCCGGTTTACCTGTAAGTCGTGGTCCGGGGACCTAGCCTTACAGATTTCGGCGTTACAGAATTCCTGCTCTATATTTGGAGTCAACCCAGAAGTCAAGCGAAAGCCGCTCGACTCCAACCTATACGACTTTCGTGCTGTGGTGGATGCCCGGAAGAGAATCGGACGCGAGAAAGCCGCACCCTACCACCATGTCCCAACGGAGCGAAGCGCGAGCCGAGCTTGGAGAAGGCGAGGGCTTGAGATGAGGCTTGAGATGCGCCGGTCTTCTCCCAATATGGGTATAATCGCGGACTTTCGGCGTTGACGCACTTACTTCTGTCCACACATATGCCTATTTACGAATACCGCTGTAAGTCATGTGGATTCCAAAAGGAATTCCTGCAAAAGATGGGCGCGCCGGCGCTGATTGCTTGCCCCGAATGCGGTGAGGATGCGCTGGGCAAAATGGTCACCGCCGCGGGGTTCCATCTGAAAGGCACGGGTTGGTACGCGACCGATTTCAAGAATGGCGGCAAACCGCAGCAAAAGCCGTCGGATGACAACGGTGAAAAAGCGGGTGAAAAAGCCGGCGCCACCGCCAGCAATAAAGCCAATGCAGCCGATGCGCCGAAAGAAGCATCCAAGCCTGCCGAGGACTCGAAATCGAGCGATTCGGCCAAAACAATCGGTAGCGCGGAGCCGTCTTGCCCTTCTCCGCATTGAACGTGCGCCGCTATTTTATCACCGGACTCTTGATATGGGTGCCGCTGGGCATCACGCTCTGGGTGCTGAGCCTGTTGATCGGCATCATGGATCAGAGCCTGCTGTTGTTGCCCGATGCGTTTCAAACGCGGAACTGGCTCGGTTTCCATGTCCCCGGCCTCGGCGTCATTCTGACGCTGATCGTGGTATTCGGCAGCGGCGTTGCCATGACAAACATTCTTGGCCAGCGCCTTTGGCTATTCTGGGAGAGCTTGCTTGGCCGTATTCCCGTAGTCAAATCGGTCTATTCGAGCGTCAAACAGGTTTCGGATACGCTGTTCTCGTCGACCGGTCAGGCGTTCCGCAAAGCGCTGCTCGTGCAGTACCCGCGCCAAGGCTCGTGGACGATAGCCTTCCTGACCGGCATCCCGGGCGGCGATGTCAGCAATCACTTGCCGGGTGAATTCGTCAGTGTTTATGTGCCGACGACACCGAATCCGACTTCCGGGTTTTTCCTGATGATGCCGAAGACCGATGTCATCGAACTCGATATGAGCGTCGATGAGGCGCTGAAATACATCATCTCGATGGGTGTGGTCACTCCCGGCACGAGAAGCCCGAAAACCATCCTGCGCGCGCTCTAGCGCTTCCTCTTCGATTAGCTACGGCACGGTCAGTGCCGCGCTACTTTCTGTTCAAGCTTATGCGCACCGACTACTGCGGCAACGTCACGCGAAAAAACCTTGGCGAAACCGTTACCCTGTGCGGCTGGGCGCATCGTCGCCGCGATCATGGCGGCGTGATTTTCATCGACCTGCGCGACCGTGAGGGCCTGGTGCAAATCGTTTGTAATCCAGAGGATGCCGCGAGTTTCAAGGCCGCCGAGACGGTTCGCAACGAATTCGTTTTGAAGATCGAAGGCGAGGTGCGCGAACGACCAGAAGGTACGGCCAACGCCCAGCTCAAGACCGGCGAGATTGAAGTCGTCGCCGCCAAAATCGAAATATTGAATCCCGCGCTGACGCCGCCGTTCCTGATGGATGACGAAGACACCAGCGAGACGGTGCGCCTCGAATACCGCTTTCTCGACCTGCGCCGGCCCGAAATGCAGAAGAATCTGCGGCTGCGCTACCAGGTCGCGATGGCGGCGCGCCAATTCCTCGATCAGCACGGCTTCATCGACATCGAAACGCCGATGCTGACGCGCTCGACGCCCGAAGGTGCGCGCGATTATCTGGTGCCGTCACGCGTCAACGCCGGGCAGTTCTTCGCTCTGCCGCAATCGCCGCAGTTGTTCAAGCAGTTGTTGATGATCGCCGGCTTCGACCGCTATTACCAGATCACCAAGTGCTTTCGCGACGAGGATTTGCGCGCCGATCGCCAGCCTGAATTCACACAGATCGATATCGAAACTTCGTTTATGGACGAGGCTGGTATCACGACGTTGATGGAAGACATGATTCGCGGCTTGTTCAAGACCGTGCTCGACATCGAACTTCCGACGCCATTCCCACGCATGACTTTCGAGGAAGCAATGGCCCGCTACGGCTCCGACAAGCCCGATTTGCGCGTGCCTTGGGAGCTGACCGAACTGACTGACGTGATGCGCGAAGTTGAGTTCAAGGTATTCCGCTCGGCAGCCGATCTGAAAGGCGGCCGCGTCGCAGCCTTGCGCATTCCTGGCGGCGGGGAACTGAGCCGCAAGGAAATCGACGATTACACGCAGTTCGTCGCTATCTACGGCGCGAAGGGGTTGGCGTACATCAAGGTCAACGACATCGCCAAAGGCGTCGAGGGCCTGCAGTCGCCGATCCTCAAGTTTCTGCCGGAAGGCGTAGTCGACAAGGTCCTGCGCCGTACCAAAGCGCAAAACGGCGATCTCGTATTCTTCGGCGCGGATCGGGCGAAAGTCGTCAACGACGCACTCGGCGCGCTGCGGGTGAAGATCGGCCACGAGCGCGGCTTCGCGGAGAAAAGCTGGCGGCCGCTGTGGATCGTCGACTTCCCGATGTTCGAATACGACGACGAAGAAAAGCGCTGGAACGCGCTGCATCACCCGTTCACCGCGCCCAAGGATGGCCACGAGGATTACCTGTCGTCCGATCCCGGTAAGGCGCTATCGAGGGCCTACGACATGGTGTTGAACGGCTGGGAGATCGGCGGCGGCTCGGTGCGTATTCATCGGGAGGACGCGCAGTCGAAAGTTTTCCGCGCGCTGAATATCGGGCCTGAAGAAGCGCGCGCCAAATTCGGTTTCCTGCTCGACGCCCTGCAATACGGCGCACCGCCGCACGGCGGCATCGCGTTCGGCCTCGATCGCATCGTCACCCTGATGACCGGCGCAACCTCGATTCGCGACGTCATCGCATTCCCGAAAACCCAGCGCGCGCAATGCCTGCTGACGCAGGCGCCTAGCAGCGTCGATGAGAAGCAATTGCGCGAATTACATATCCGGCTGCGAGGGAGCACCGAAAAAGGCTTGGTTGGTTAAGCTTTTACGCGTCTTATGCCGTCGCTAATTGAAGAGTTGCAGCGCGATTCGCTCAATCAACAAGCTTCTGTTACGCAACTAGTGCAAAAGTGCTTGGTGGTGGCAACGAAGCTTGGAATCGATGAGTTTGCGAATTGGTCGCGCTTGGAGCTTGATGGATACAAAGAGGCAGAAGTCCCGGGATATCGAGTCGTTCGTGGGCAGCCTCAAGTTTTCAATCCTTATCGAGGTCATCAGCCCCTTCACTTCGGAGACCTGAAACAGGCTGAACGGCTTTCAGAGATGAACTTCAATCAACCGATCGGTGAGCTTGAGCACGAGTTGCGGCACGCCGAAAAAACAGGTCTCGGGGACTTCCAAGTATTGTATCCTCCTGCTGTCGAAAAGCTCCTAAGGAACGCAATCAGATTTAATTTGCAACCCTCCTTAAACGTCAATGCATCACAATTTCGAAGAATTCTAGACGCAGTGCGCAAAGCAGTTCTTGAATGGTCGCTTAGACTTGAAAGTGATGGAATTACGGGCGAAGGAATGAGCTTTTCTCGAGAGGAAAAAGAAACGGCGCAATCGACGACTTATCATATTAAAAACTTCTTCCAAGGTAACGTCGATCGGTCGCAAATTCAAATCGAGGCGGTTTCCACAACGCAAAGTCAGTCGACGCTTGAACTCAATATATCTCGCCTTCGCGATGTTGTTAAAGTTCTGAAGGTATCAGTAGACGAATTACCATTGAGCGCGGAGTTGAAAGCTGAGTTACTCGCCGAGATTCAAACGCTTGAGTCTCAATCAAACTCGCCAAAGCCAAAAGAATCCATATTACGGGAATCACTTGATTCTGTTCGGCGGATCCTGGAAGGTGCAGCCGGAAGCCTGGTTGCTAGCGGTTTGCTAAACCAAATTAACGCCCTCTTTGGTTTATAAACACGGCACGATCTAGGCGCATAGAGCGCCTCCTATCGGCCCACGCGCAGAAAAAATTCTTGTTGGCTGCCCCCGTTGTGATTCCAGTCAGTGCTTATAAGCTTCCGGTATCAGTGTTGGTCATCATCCATACACCGGAACTGAAAGTCCTGGTGCTCGAACGCGCCGACCACCCCGGCTACTGGCAGTCGGTGACCGGGAGCCTCGATGCCGACGAGCTTCCGCTGCAAGCAGCACGCCGCGAAGTCTTCGAGGAAACGGGGCTCGATGTAGACAAATTCGTGCTCAGCGATTGGGGCCTGCAATACGAGTTCGAGATTTTCGAGGAGTGGCGGCATCGCTACAAACCCGGTGTCACGCTCAATCAGGAGTACGTTTTTGGCTTGCGCGTACCTCAGCCTGACACTGTGACGGTGCATGCAAGAGAACATCTCGGTTTCGTCTGGCTGCCGTATAGCGAGGCGGCCGAGAAAGTATTTTCCTGGTCTAATCGCGCCGCGATATTGAAGCTCCCGGACATGCTCGCGAGATAGTTTTCTGCAATGCAACACTTACTGCGTTTTCCTGTCTTAGTC
>JACMKV010000211.1 GCA_014379915.1 Burkholderiales bacterium | reverse complement strand
AGGGTAATCGGACTCACATAAGCGTCTTCGGCCTGAATCAGCTTTTCGGCCTCGGCGTCCCTGATTTGGCCCATGAGCCAGTCATAAACGATGCAGGTATCGAGCAGGAGACGCATCCGGGATTGTTGCTATCGCTTCGCGTGCGCTGCCGACGCGCGCTGTACGTTTTTGGCGTTTACCCAACGGCGCAGCTTTCTGCAGAATCTTTCGCCGTAAAACAGGCCTTCAACCAATGCATTGGTTGCGGCAGAATTCCAGTCCGGCGAAACTGCTATCGAACCCGTTCCACGCCCCGGGGGCTTCAGCTTGGGCTTATTGAATTTCACGATTTTGGCGACCGCCATGCCGTCGCGGGCCAGAATGACCTCTTCGCCCTGCTCGGCGGCCGCGACCAGACTGGAAAGCCTGTTTTTGCATCGAGCATGTCGACTTTGCATCTTCATCTCCAAGTGCACCTTGCGTGCTAGCCAAGGTTAGTCAATATCAGCATAATCGCCAGTGCAAAATGATCTGGAGCAAATGCAGCAGATTCCCACCGCTCTCTTCACACCGGGTCGTTGATATGAAACAATAAAAATGGATCGACAGGACATGCCGCTACCGAATCTGTCCGGGGCGCTAACAAATTATGCTTGCAGACTGCGTCCACCCCTTTCTTGAAAGTTACGCCGCAAGTACTGCGGTTGAGAATATGCCTATGTCAAGCGACGACGCGCTGAGGCCGCAGACGGTCCGGCATACCCTGGCCCGCCGCGCAGGGGAAGGCGCCACCGCCGAAGCGATTGCCGAAGCTGCGGTCAGCACCTGGGGCCGAGTGGCCGTTGTTCTCGCTCCCATCATCGGTGAAGGGGGGGTCGGTTCCCTGTACGCACGCAGCGTGCACCTCACGAGATTCAACTTTCCCTGGCTCGCGGCCAGCCAACTGATGCCGCCGCCGTCATGGGTGCAGCAGACCGATTGGCCATATATGGACTTAAGAATGAGTCTTGCGCAGCGAGGGCCCGCTGAAGCCAGTAAGGCAAGCAGCGCCCTTCTAGATACCTTCCTCGAATTGCTGAGCACGTTGATTGGCGAGCCCCTGACGGCGCGACTTCTGCGCTCGTTGCTGGACGACGCCGGCCCCCATGGTCCAGCGCAGGAGATCAAGCAATGAGTAACAAAGTGAACATCCGCTGTCTGCCGACCGGCTTGGCGGGTTTCGATGCGCTGCTGGGCGGCGGCATTCCGGAATTTTCGTTCAACCTGATTGCCGGACAGCCCGGCACCGGCAAGACGACGTTCGCCCACCAGCTCATGTTTGCGCTGGCCAACCCCGATCGCCGCGCATTATTTTTCAATGTACTCGGCGAGCCGGCGTTGAAAATGCTGCGCTACCAGCAGCGGTTCAATTTTTTTGATGTCGACAAGGTCGATGCGTCGATACGCTTCGTCAGCCTCGCCGACGACGCCCGCGACGGCGATCTCGATCGCGTGCTCGCGCGCATCATCAAGGAGGTTGGCGCTTTTTCTCCTGGCCTCGTGTTCGTCGATTCGTTTCGCTCGCTCGGCCGCGCCGCCGAACACGGTCCCGATGGCGGTAGCCGGCTGCAGCTATTCGTGCAGCAGCTTGGCTTGCAGCTGACGAGCTGGCAGGCGACGACTTTTCTCATCGGAGAATATCCGTTCGAGCTCGATACGAATCCGATTTTCGCGATCGCCGACGGGATCGTCTGGCTTTCGCAAAACGTGCATCGCAGTTCGATGGTGCGCCAGATGCAGGTCATCAAAATGCGCGGCCAGGCAACCATACCGGGCTTGCACAACTTTCGCATCAGCGATGACGGCATAACCGTGTTTTCGCGTACCGTGCTCAATTTCCAGAATGTGACGAAACTTGGCAACGAGCGTCTGACGATGGGTATACCACGCATGGACGAAATGCTCGGCGGCGGCCTGCCATCCGGCTATTCGCTGCTGATCGCCGGGCCGTCGGGCTCGGGAAAAAGCATACTATCGACTAAATTCCTCGCCGAAGGCGCGCGTCTTGGCGAACCCGGCGTAATCGCGGCGTTCGAGCAAAGCCCGGCGCAATCGCGCAGCCGCAAGCTCGACGATCTCATAGTCGCCGGAAAGATCGGTCTGGTTGAATCGCACGCCCTTGATCTGTCGATCGACGAGACCGTGCACGATTTGGTCGAGATGATCACGCGCATGAATGCGAACCGCGTCGTTATCGATTCCTTGTCGGGATTCGAGCTGGCGCTAGCGGCGACGCCTCGCGAAGAATTCCGCGAATCCCTGTATCGCATGGTGCGGCTGCTGACAGGCATGGGCGTGACCGTCGTCATGACCTCGGAACTCGAAGACCGCTATACCGATTTGCGTTTCAGCCCGTACGGGTCAGCATTTTTGACCGACGCCATCATCGTGCAACGCTATATCGAGGTGCTAAGCCAGGTGAAGCGCGTGATGGCGGTGGTGAAAGTTCGCGCCAGCATGCACAGCCGCGAACTGCGGATGTATGAAATCGATAATGACGGCATCGTGATCGGCAAGATGTTGCCCGAGTATGAGGGGCTGCTCGGCGGACGGCCGAACATAAAGCTATCGAGCCAACAGCATTCGGATGATGGTAAGACATGAGCGGCTACAATCACGTTCGCGAGCAAGCGGTATGGGGCTGGTCTGATACGCTCATGCCCTCCTGCGGACGGCGGAGATGAATATCGTTCCGCCGCGAGACGGCGAAGCCTCCAGCGGTACGCAAGAGCCGCACGAAAAATCCGACGAATTGAACAAGTCCGACGAGCCTGACGACAAACCGCGCCGCGAAATCAGCCGCGAAGAGTGCGAACAGCTTTACGTGGAAGCCAGGGCTCTGCGCGCGGAGGTCGCCAGGTTGCGCGCACTGGTGCTGGGCGCAAGTGAAGAATCCGCGCACGCCAGGGAGTCCGAGGCCAAGGCCAGCGCCGACGTCGAAGACCGGGTAAACCAATTGCGCGAAGCGAACGAACACCTCGTGGAGGCGACGCTGCGCGCGCAGAACATGACCGAAGTCGTCGAGCAGGCGAAGCGGGAATTGTCGCATCTGGCCCATCGCGACTTTCTGACCGGTCTGCCCAACCGCCTGATGCTGAACGACCGGCTCGGCCAGGCAATCGTTCTGGCCCATCGCCACGGCAAACAACTCGCCGTGCTGTTTCTGGATATCGATCACTTCAAACACATCAACGATTCGCTCGGTCACTCGATCGGCGACAAGTTGCTGCAGTCGGTTGCGCGATCTCTGGCGGCCTGCGTGCGCGGCTCCGATACGGTAAGCCGCATGGGCGGGGATGAATTTGTCGTGCTGCTGTCCGAGATAGAGCACGCCGAAGATGCGGCGCTCAGCGCGGAAAAAATGCTCGCGGCTCTGACGGCGCCGCACATGATCGCCGGGCACGACCTGCACGTCTCTGCCAGCATCGGCATCAGCATTTTTCCTGACGATGGCGCCGATACCGAGACCTTGATCCGGAATGCCGACACCGCGATGTACGTGGCCAAGGAAGCAGGGCGCAACAACAACCAGTTCTTCCGGAAGGACATGAACATCCGGGCCGTAGAGCGGCAATCACTCGAAGGCAGCCTGCGCCGCGCGCTCGCGCGTCGCGAATTCGTATTGCATTATCAGCCGAAAGTGAATCTGCGAACCGGCGTGATTACCGGTGTCGAAGCGCTGATCCGCTGGAAGCATCCGCAACGCGGGCTGATTCCTCCGGCGCAGTTCGTGCCGATAGCCGAAGACAGCGGGCTGATCGTACCCATCGGCCGCTGGGTACTCGGCGAAGCGTGCCGGCAGGCGCAGGCATGGATCGATGCCGGCCGTGGCGCGATGACGATGGCCGTTAACATCTCCGCGATAGAATTCCGCAGCAAGGGCTTCCTGGAAAGCATACGCGCCATTCTGTTCGAGACCGGACTTGCGCCGAATCGTCTCGAACTCGAACTGACCGAAAGCGTTCTCATGCAAGAGGCTGGATCGACCGCGGCTCTGCTCGAGGAGCTCAAGACCATGGGCGTACAGCTCGCGGTCGACGATTTTGGTACCGGCTATTCGAGCTTGAGTTACCTGAAACGATTTCCGATCGACGTCCTGAAAATCGACCAGTCGTTTGTCAAGGACATGACCACCGATCCCGACGATGCGGTCATCGTCGCCGCTGTGTTAGGCATGGGCAAAAACCTAAAGTACCGAGTCATTGCGGAAGGCGTCGT
>JACMKV010000210.1 GCA_014379915.1 Burkholderiales bacterium | reverse complement strand
GATTCCCGCTGCAGCCTGCCCTCGAATGCTTTAATCGGGGGCGGGAATGACGGCGCCAGGGATTTATGCGGAGCCTCCTTAACCCTGACGGCGCTCGAAATCGCGCATGAAATCGACCAGCGCCTGCACGCCCGCCACCGGCATCGCATTGTAGAGCGACGCGCGCATGCCGCCGACTGCGCGATGACCTTTCAATTGCAGCAGCCCACGCTCTTCGGCCTGTCGTAAAAATTCGCCGTCAAGCGAACTGTCCTGCAACGTGAATGCGACGTTCATACGCGACCGATCCGATTTCGCGACCGGGCAGCGATAAAAATCGCTGGCGTCGATCTGATCGTAGAGGAGCCTGGCTTTGGCGATATTGATCTTTTCGATGGCTGCGACACCACCCTGCTTTTTCAGCCATTGAAACGTGAGCCCGGCCATGTAGATCGGATAAGTCGGCGGCGTGTTGTACATGGAATCGTTTTCGGCCTGGATTCGCCAATCGAGCATGACCGGCGTTTGCGGCGCGGCATGCCCGATCAGATCTTCACGGACGATCACGATGGTCAGCCCCGACGGGCCGATGTTCTTTTGCGCCCCGGCGTAGATGACCGCGAAGCGCGACACGTCGATCGGCCGCGACAAAATGCTGGACGACATGTCGGCGACCAGCGCGACATCATTCGTGTCCGGCGTCCAGTTGAATTCGACGCCGCCTATGGTTTCGTTCGGCGTGTAGTGCACGTACGCCGCTTGCGGATCGAGCCGCCACTTTTCCTGCGCCGGCGCGTAGCTGAAATTCGCATCCCGGGACGAAGCTGCAATGTTGACCTGGCAATACCGTTGCGCTTCGGCGATAGCTTTTTTCGACCACTCGCCGGTTTCGACATAATCGGCCGATTTTCTTGCGCGCAGCAGATTCAGCGGCACGGCTGTGAACTGCGTCGTCGCGCCGCCTTGCAGAAACAGCACCTTGTAGTTGTGCGGAATCGCCATCAGCGCGCGTAGATCGGCTTCGGTCTGCCGCAGAATTTCGGTGAATTCGGGACCGCGATGGCTGATTTCCATGACCGACATGCCCGAGCCGTGCCAATCGAGCGCCTCGTCGCGTGCAGTCTGCAAGACTTCCGCAGCCAGCATGGCCGGCCCTGGGCTGAAGTTGAATATACGGTCGTGTCGGCGATCCATCATTCGCTGCCCTCGATTGCTTCGGTTTCGATTACGGTCTCGAAGCAGGCGAGCTTTTCACCCTCGTCGAGATTGATCAGCTTGACGCCCTGCGTCGAGCGGCTCATCTGGCGCACTTCGGAAACCCTGGTCCGGATCAGCACGCCGCCCGTCGTGATCAACATGATTTCGTCTTCCTTGTTGACGAGACGCGCCGATACGACACGGCCATTGCGCTTGTTGGTCTGGATGGAGATCGTGCCTTGCGTACCGCGGCCATGGCGCGTGTATTCGGCAATCGGCGTGCGCTTGCCGTAGCCGAATTCGGTCGCCGACAGTACCGTGCAGTTTTCATTTTCGGCGGCCAGCATGGCGATCACTTTCTGGTTCGGGCCGAGCTTCATGCCACGCACGCCCCGCGCGCCGCGTCCCATAGGTCGCACGTCCTGCTCGTCAAAGCGGACCGCCTTGCCGGCATCCGAAAACAGCATCACATCGTGTTTGCCGAACGTCAGCGCGACGCCGATCAATTTGTCGCCTTCGTCGAGGCCGACAGCGATGATACCGCTCGGCCGCGGCCGTGAAAAATCGGACAGCGGCGTTTTCTTGACGGTGCCGAACGACGTCGCCATGAACACGTAATGGTTATCGGCGAAAGCCTTGACCGGCAGCACTGCATTGATTTTTTCGCCTGTTTCCAGCGGCAGCAGATTGACGATCGGCTTGCCGCGGCTGGCGCGTCCGCCCTGCGGCACTTCATAAACCTTGATCCAGTACATGCGCCCGCGGCTCGAAAAACACAGGATGTACTGATGCGTGTTGGCGATGAACAGGTGCTCGATGAAGTCGTCTTCCTTGGTCGCCGTCGCCTGCCTGCCGCGGCCGCCGCGCTTTTGCGCCTGATAATCCGCCAGCGGCTGGGCCTTGATATAGCCGCTGTGCGACATCGTCACGACCATGTCTTCGACGGCGATCAAGTCCTCCATGCTGAGGTCCTGCGTCTGCACGATGATCTCGGAACGCCGTTCGTCGCCGAACTGGGTCTTGATCGCGCTCAGTTCGACGCCGATGATCTTGTTGATGCGTGCAGGCGTGGCAAGGGTATCGAGCAAGTCGGCGATTTTGTCCATCACCTCCTTGTACTCGGTAACGATCTTGTCCTGCTCGAGGCCGGTCAGGCGTTGCAAGCGCAGTTCGAGAATCGCCTGGGCTTGCACATCGGAAAGACGATAGCCTTGCTTGTGCAGCCCGAATTCGGGTGCCAGACCGTCCGGGCGTGAGGCTTCCGCTTCGGCGCGTCGCAGCATGTCTTCGACCAGCTTCGAGCGCCAAGTGCGCGCCAGCAAATCACGCTTGGCGTCGGCAGGCGACGCCGAAGCCTTGATCAGCGCGATGATTTCATCGACGTTCGACAGCGCGACCGCCAGGCCTTCGAGAATATGACCGCGTTCGCGCGCCTTGCGCAGCTCGAAAACCGTGCGTCGGGTTACGACCTCGCGGCGATGGCGCAGGAAGGCTTCCAGGAATTGCTTGAGATTCAGTAGCCGCGGCTGGCCGTCGACCAGCGCGACCATGTTCATGCCGAAGGTGTCCTGCATCTGCGTTTCTTTGTACAGATTATTCAGGATGACTTCGGCGTTGACGTCGCGCTTCAGCTCGATAACCGCGCGCATGCCGGATTTGTCGGATTCGTCGCGCAGGTCGGAAATGCCCTCGATTTTTTTCTCACGCACCAATTCACCGATACGGATCAGAAGGTTGGCTTTATTCACCTGATATGGCAGTTCGTCGATGATGATCGCCTGCCGGCTACCCGCCTTGTCCATGTTCTCGATATGCGCGCGCGCGCGAATCACGACGCGGCCGCGGCCCGTGCGATAGCCTTCCTTGACACCGGACGTGCCATAGATAATGCCGGCGGTCGGGAAATCGGGCGTGGGAACGATCTCGATCAATTCGTCGATCGTCAGTTCGGGGTTTTTTAGCAGCGCGAGGCAGGCGTCGCAGACTTCGTTCAGATTATGCGGCGGGATATTGGTCGCCATGCCGACGGCGATTCCCGACGAGCCGTTGATCAGCAGATTCGGGATTTTCGACGGCAGCACCAGCGGTTCGCGCTCCGAGCCATCGTAGTTCGGGGCGAAATCAACAGTTTCCTTATCGATGTCGGCCAGCAACTCATGGCCGATCCTGGCCATGCGAATTTCCGTGTAGCGCATGGCCGCGGCGTTGTCGCCATCGACCGAGCCAAAATTGCCCTGACCGTCGACCAGCGGATAGCGCAGCGAAAAGTGCTGCGCCATGCGCACGATCGAGTCGTACACGGCTTCCGGGCTATGCGGATGATATTTGCCGAGGGTGTCGCCGACGATACGCGCCGACTTCTTGAACGCTTTGTTCCAGTCGTTATTTAGCTCGTGCATCACGTACAGCACGCGCCGGTGCACAGGTTTCAGGCCATCGCGCACGTCAGGCAGCGCGCGGCCGACGATGACGCTCATCGCATAATCGAGGTAGGAGCGGCGCATCTCCTCCTCTAGACTAACGGGCAGCGTTTCTTTGGCGATTTGATCCATTTAAGATGGTTTTCTGGGGAAAAAAATCGAAAGAAAAAGAAAGAAAACGGCAGAAATTCTAGGGAAACCCGGCAAATTCCAAACCGATTATTCTAGCATGCCGACCTTTTCTGGCCACCCGGTGTTGCAAAAATACAAATGATTTAATCTGCCCGTAAAATAAAATAGTGTAGGCTTTACAATCGTTTGACTATTGAAAATTGTTGATGCATTCTGGGTTCACTTCCCATCTGTCGTTTTTCTGAATAAACAAAGGGGTCTACGCGATGAGTTTGACCAACAACAACATCCTGGCTGCCGCACTCGCCGGTGCGGCCGTGCTGTTAGCCTTGATGCCACACGCGGCATCAGCACAAGAAGAAAAAGTAAAGACTGACGCTTACCTCGTCGATGGCCGCAGTGTATTGGCACGCAGCGGCTTTGGATTGTGCTGGCGCACCGGTTACTGGACGCCCGCCCAGGCAATCGAAGCCTGCGATCCCGATCTGGTCAAAAAGGCTGAGCCGAAAGTCGAGCCGCCACCCGCCGAGCCGGCGCCCGTCGCTCCGCCGGAAGAGCCGAAGCCAGCTCCGATCAAGCTGTTGCCGCAGAAAATCAACTTCTCTGCAGATGCGCTGTTCGATTTCGACAAGGCGGTATTGCGTCCGAACGGCAAGGCGATGCTCGACGATTTGGCCTCGACGTTGGAGGGCGCCGATTACGATGTGATTCTTTTGGTTGGTCATACCGATCGCATCGGTTCTGACGCCTATAACCAGAAGCTGTCGGAGCGTCGTGCTGCGGCGGCCAAGCAATACCTTGTCGGCAAAGGCATCTCGGCTGACCGCGTCAAGACCGAAGGCCGCGGAGAAAAAGAGCCGGTTACGGCAGGCGAATGCAAGGGCAAGCCAGGCAAAGCGTTGATCCAGTGTCTGCAGCCGGATCGCCGCGTCGACGTCGAAGTCACCGGCACTAAGGAAGTCGAACAATAACTTCCCGCGCAGCCCGATCGAAAGCCCTGCGTTCGCGCAGGGCTTTTTGTTTATTCAGAATTCCATAATGGAAGTCGATACCCTGATCGATGCGCGCTGGATCATTCCCGTCGAACCAGCCGGCACGGTCCTCACTGAGTCGTCGTTGGTCATCGATCGCGGATCGATACGCGATCTGCTGCCGACCGCGGCCGCGCATCAGCGCTACGCCGCGCGCGAGCATCTGAAGCTGACGCGGCACGCGCTGATTCCGGGCCTGATCAATTTACACACGCACGCGGCGATGAGCCTGATGCGCGGTCTGGCCGACGATGTTTCGCTGATGGAGTGGTTGAACCACCATATCTGGCCGGCCGAGCGGCAGCACGTCAGCGACGAATTCGTCTTCGACGGCACATTGCTCGCCTGCGCCGAAATGCTGCGCGGCGGCGTCACCTGCTTCAACGATATGTATTATTTTCCGGAGGCCGCGGCGCGCGCAGCCCTGGCTGCGCACATGCGCGCCACCCTTGGCATCGTCGTGATCGATTTTCCATCAGCCTATGCCAGCGACGCGCAGGACTATCTGAGCAAGGGCCTGGCGACCCGCGATGAGCTACGCCACGAGCCGCTGCTCGATTTTTGCCTCGCGCCGCACGCGCCGTATACAGTCAGCGACGCCAGCTTCAGTCATCTGCTAACGTACGCCGAGCAACTCGACCTGACCATCCACATGCACGTGCACGAAACCGCACATGAAGTCGCCGAGAGTGTCTCCCGCTTCGGCATGCGGCCGCTGGCGCGGTTGCACCGGCTCGGCCTGCTCGGGCCGCGCTTTATCGCCGTGCACGCCGTCCATCTGGACGACGCAGAGATCGCCAGGCTGGTCGAACACGGCAGCCACGTCGCGCACTGCCCGTCGTCGAATCTGAAGCTTGCAAGCGGCATCGCACCGATCCACGCTTTGACGCAAGCCGGTGTGAACGTCGGTTTGGGCACGGACGGCGCCGCCAGCAACAATCGGCTCGATGTGTGGTCTGAGATGCGGCTCGCCGCATTGTTGGCCAAAGCTGCGAGCGGCTCGGCCGAGTCGATGCCGGCCGAGCAGGCGTTGGCGATGGCGACAATCAACGCGGCGCGTGCGCTCGGCCTCGACGAAAAGATCGGCTCGCTGACCGTTGGCAAATGCGCCGATATCGTTGCCGTCGACCTGTCCGCCGCGGAATTGGCGCCGTGCTACGACCCGGTTTCTCATCTGGTTTACGCGGCCGGTCGCGAACATGTGAGCCACGTGTGGGTCAATGGTAAATTGCTGCTGGACGATGGTGCATCGACCGTGCTGGACAGCGAAGAACTGAAAGCGAAAGCCAACCTGTGGCGGAAGCGGATCAGCCCGCTGGCCGCCTAACCCTCGACGAACGCATCATGAACGCACCAATAAACGCAGATCGCGCCGAACTGGAGAAATTCAGCGAGCTCGCCCACCGCTGGTGGGACCCGAACAGTGAATTCAAACCCCTGCACGATATCAATCCGCTGCGCCTCGATTACATCGACGGCATCGCCGCATTGCGCGACAAGGCGGTGCTCGACGTCGGCTGCGGCGGCGGTATTCTGTCGGAAGCGATGGCGCTGCGCGGCGCCTGCGTGACGGGGATCGATCTCGCCAAAAAGCCGCTCAACGTCGCGCGCCTGCATCTGCTCGAAAGCGGTGTAACAGTCGATTATCGCGAGATCGCGGTGGAGACTCTGGCGAGCGAGCAGCCAGCCAGCTTCGATGCCGTTACCTGCATGGAAATGCTCGAGCACGTGCCCGATCCGGCAAGTACGGTGCGCGCGTGCGCCGACGCTGTGAAACCGGGCGGCGACGTTTTTTTTTCGACCATCAACCGCAATCCGAAAGCTTATTTGTTCGCCGTGATCGGCGCCGAATACGTGCTGAATCTGCTGCCGCGCGGCACACATGATTACGCGAAATTCATCAAGCCATCCGAGCTTGCCGCGATGTGCCGAGGCGCCGGGCTGCGCGTCGAAAGCCTGACCGGAATGAGCTACAACCCGTTCAGCAAAGTCTATGCGCTGGGCGCCAATACGGATGTGAATTACATCCTCCATTGCCGACGGGAGTAAATGCCGATCGGCGGGTGATGGCTGGCAGTCGACGGGTAATAGCTTGAATGCTTGACCGTGCCCATGATTGAAGCGGTGCTGTTCGACCTCGATGGCACGCTCGCCGATACCGCGCCCGATCTCGGCTATGCGCTGAATCGCCAGCGCGTCGCGCACGGCATGCCGCCGCTGCCAGTAGCCACCATACGCCCGCACGTATCGCGCGGCGGCCGCGGCCTCGTGCACATCGGTTTCGCGCTGACGCCGGAAGAATCGGGCTACACCGCCATGCGCGATGAATTCCTCTCGCTCTACGCCGAAAACATCTGCCGCGAAACGACGCTTTTTCCCGGTATGGCCGAATTGCTGGACGAGATCGAAAAGCGCGGCTTGCCGTGGGGAATCGTAACCAACAAGCCCGCGCGCTTCACCGGCCCGCTAATCGCGGCGCTCGGCCTCCAATCGCGCGCCGCGTGCGTGATCAGCGGCGATACTTGCGGCCGCGCCAAGCCTTATCCCGATCCGCTGCTGGCCGCCGCCGCGCAACTGGGCACGGCGCCGGCGGCGTGCGTGTATGTCGGCGATGACGAGCGCGACGTGCAGGCAGCGCGCGCCGCCGGTATGCAAATCATCGTCGCGCTCTATGGTTATCTTGGCGACG
>JACMKV010000209.1 GCA_014379915.1 Burkholderiales bacterium | reverse complement strand
GCATCGGAAGTCGGCGGCTGGCGCTGGGCAGTCAAGGCGCAGATTCATTCCGGCGGCCGCGGCAAGGCTGGCGGCATCAAGCTGTGCAAGACTTATCAGGAAGTGCGCCAGGCCGCGGCCGAGCTGCTCGGCAAAAAGCTGGTGACGAACCAGACCGGCCCGGAAGGCAAAATCGTCCACCGCGTTTACGTCGAAGTCGCCGAGCCGTTCGTGCGCGAGCTGTATCTGGGCTTCGTGCTCGATCGCAAAACCGAGCGCGTGCGCGTCATCGCGTCTTCCGAAGGCGGCATGGAAATCGAGGACATCGCCAAAACGCATCCTGAAAAAATTCTGCAGGAAATCGTCGACCCGGCGGTCGGCTTGCAGCAGTTTCAGGCGCGTGAAATCGCGTTCGGCTTGGGCCTGACATTGAAGCAAGTCAGCCGCGCCGTCACTGCCATCATGGCCGCCTATCGCGCGTTTCGTGATCTCGATGCGACGATGGTCGAAATCAATCCGCTGGTTATCACCGAAGACGAGCGCGTGCTCGCGCTCGATGCAAAAATGTCGTTCGACGACAACGCGCTGTTCCGTCGCCGCAACGTTGCCGAAATGCGCGACCACGCTGAAGAAGATCCACGCGAAGTGCAGGCCGGACAGCATGGCCTGAACTATGTCGGCCTCGAAGGCACGATCGGCTGCATCATCAACGGCGCCGGTTTGGCCATGGCGACCATGGATATGATCAAGCACGCAGGCGGCGAGCCTGCCAACTTCCTCGACGTCGGCGGCGGCGCCTCGCCCGAGCGCGTCGCGGTAGCGTTTCGGCTGGTGCTTTCCGATAAAAACGTCGGTGCGATCCTTGTCAACATTTTTGCCGGCATCAACCGCTGCGACTGGGTTGCGCAAGGCGTCGTGCAAGCCGCGCGCGAAGTCGATCTCAAGGTGCCTCTGATCGTTCGTCTGGCCGGTACCAACGTAGAAGCCGGGCAGAAGATTATCGCCGAAAGCGGTTTGCCGATCATCAGCGCCAACACGCTGGCGGATGCCGCGCAGAAAGCGGTAGCGGCCCAGAAAACCTATGCGGCGGCGGCCTGACCGGCGCCCTGCTTTCGCGCGAACACATTACTTGAACACATTAACGAATAAGCGAGGCTTCACGCCATGAGCATATTGATAGACGGAAACACACCTGTCCTGATCCAGGGCTTCACCGGCGACAAGGGTACCTTCCATGCAAAGGAAATGATTGCGTACGGAACCAAGGTCGTAGGCGGTGTGACGCCTGGCAAGGGGGGCCGAGACCATCTCGGGCTGCCGGTTTTCAACACAGTTAAAGAAGCGGTCAAGCAGACGGGTGCTACAACCAGCATCACCTTCGTACCGCCCGCGTTCTGCGCCGATTCGATCATGGAAGCGGCCGATGCCGGCATCCGACTCGTCTGCTCGATCACCGACGGCATTCCGGCCCAGGACATGATGCGCGTCAAGCGTTATTTGATGCGCTATCCGAAAGACAAACGCACCATGCTGGTCGGCCCGAATTGCGCCGGCATCATCAGCGCCGGCAAAGCCATGCTCGGCATCATGCCGGGCCATATTTACAAGCAGGGCAAGGTCGGCATCGTTTCGCGCTCCGGCACTTTGGGATATGAGGCAGCAGAGCAGCTTGCACTCGTCGGCCTCGGCGTTACGACCAGCGTCGGCATCGGCGGCGATCCGATCAACGGCAGCTCGTTCCTCGACCATCTCGTATTGTTCGAGCAGGATCCGGAAACCGAAGCCGTGATGATGATCGGCGAGATCGGCGGACCGCAGGAAGCCGAAGCCGCCAAGTGGGTCAAGGAAAACATGAGCAAGCCCGTGATCGGTTACGTCGCCGGCGTGACTGCGCCGAAAGGCCGTCGCATGGGCCACGCCGGCGCGATCATCTCGACCAGCGGGGATAGCGCAGCCGAGAAAACCGAGATCATGAAATCCTACGGCATGTCCGTTGCACCAAGCGCGGCCGAGCTTGGCGAAACGGTTGCGAAAGCCATGTCGAGCAAAAAACCCCGGGCGGCCAGCGCGGCGTAGGTCTCGCGCAAACTCGGATGAGGGTTAAAAAGGCTAGCCGACGGCTCGGCTTGCCTTTGTTCCGTATTGGTCGCTGGAGTCGGCCCTGAGCATGGCGGTGACCGACAGACCAGTCTTCCCGCTCATACCCCTCTAAGGAAGTCCTGAACAGGTCCCTATCGCCGTCATTCCCGCGAAAGCGGGAATCCGGAAGCTACACATAATCCTATAGTTGATAGAACTCTCGTCCCGCTTTCGCGAGAATGACAACTTATAATTAAATCGGAGGTTCCCTAATTCAATGAGCTGCTTCGCTACCCATGAGTGAACTGCGCGATACTCGCATTGAAATCCCTGAATCAGCCGATCTGCTTTTTGCATTGCTGACCGATGTGGTGCGCCGCCACCAGCCCGACATCGAAGCGGCGCTGAAAGGCGGCCCGAGCAACTCGTTCAGTGCAGCTGCACCGGAAGCGTTGGCGCGCACCTTGCAGGCGCAAGGTATCTGGTTTCAATTGTTGAGCATCTCCGAACAGCGCGCTGCCATGCGGCAACGGCGCGAAATCGAACGCGAGCGCGGTTACCAACATGTGCGCGGAACGTTTGCGAACGTCATTGCAAGCGCCCGCGAAGCCGGTATCTCCGCCGATGAAATACGCGCGATACTGCCTGCCCTGCGCGTTCGTCCGGTCATCACGGCCCATCCGACCGAGGCGAAACGTGTAACGGTGCTGGAAAAGCACCGCAAGATTTATCTGCAGCTGCTGGAGCTCGAATCGCCACGCTGGACTGACCGCGAACGCGAGGCGCTGATCAACTCCATCCGCAACGAGATCGAATTGCTTTGGCTGACCGGCGAATTGCGTCTGGTAAAACCGAGCGT
>JACMKV010000208.1 GCA_014379915.1 Burkholderiales bacterium | reverse complement strand
TCAAGATCGTGCTGCGCGCGATGGAAGAGCCGCTGCGCCAGATCGTCGAGAACTCCGGTGAAGAGCCGAGCGTTGTCGTCAACAAGGTTGCCGCCGGCCAGGGCAACTTCGGCTTCAACGCCCAGACGCACGAGTACGGCGACTTGGTCAGCATGGGTGTGCTCGATCCGACCAAGGTCACCCGTATGGCGTTGCAGAACGCGGCATCGATCGCAGGCCTGATGCTGACCACCGACGCGATGGTGGCAGAGCTTGTCGAGGAAAAGCAAGGTGGCGGTGGTGGCATGCCCGGCGGCATGGGCGGCATGGGTGGCATGGGCGGTATGGATATGTAATCGGCCTCGCCGATCAGCAGGAAGCCCGCTTCGGCGGGCTTTTTTTCGCCTGCGATTGCCGCCGTGCTCGCACTGAGCTACAAAGCAGCCATAAGAAACGGGAGGGGTTGTCATGCACGAATTGCCCGCAACACCGTGGCCGGCGTCGGCTTCGGTCGCCGCTCCGACCGATTACCCGGTGCGCTTTCTGGGCAGCGGCAGCGAATATTTCCGAATCTGGATCGTCAACTTGTTGCTGACGATCCTAACGATCGGCATTTACTCGGCGTGGGCGAAAGTGCGGCGCTTGAAGTACATGTACCGCAATACGCAGATCGCGGGGTCGTCATTCGACTACCACGGCTCGCCGATCGCGATTTTGAAGGGAAGGCTGATCGCATTGGTGCTGCTGATTGCCTACAACTTCAGCTTCAAATTCTCATTGATCGCTGGTGTGATCACACTGGCGCTGCTGGCGGCGATATTTCCCTGGCTGATCCGGCAATCGCTGCGATTCAGAGCGCGCTATTCCAGCTATCGCGGCATCCACTTTCAGTTTGTCGGCGGGCTTGCTGAAATCTATCTGATCGCAGCGCCGCTGATATTTTTTATCGTGCCGTTTGCTTTGCTGGGCTTTTACGCCGAAGAGGAACCCGGCGAGCCGCCGATCTGGCTTCTCGCGTTTCTAGGACTGGCGATGCTGATCTACCTCGTGGTGTTGCCGTATCTGCACTACCGGTTCAAACGCTATCAGCACAACAATGCTTTACTGGGATCGGCGGAAGCGCGCTTTACCGCGACTGCCGGAAATTTTTATGCCGTTTACGGAATTCTGGTTGCCGTGGCGCTGGGCATCGCCGCGGTATTTGGTTTGGTCGCCTTTGTTGCCGGTAGTGCACTCGGAATCGCTGGCGAAGGAGCAAGCGTCTTCGGCGTCGGCATATTCGTACTGATCATCGGTTTTTACCTCGCCTATTTCCTGTTGTTCGCGGCCTTCGTGGTCATGATCCAAAACCGGATCTGGAACCATACGACGGTGGGCGAAGTCAGTTTCAGAAGTAACGCTCGCGTTTTGCCGATGGCGCGCATCTATCTGGTGAACATCCTGTTGCTGATCGTCACGCTCGGGCTATTCACTCCATTCGCGGTGATTCGCAGTCTGAAGTACCGGCTGCAATCCGTCACGGCAGTCACGGTCAACGGTATGGATCAGTTCCTAAGTGGCGCAGCGGTCGATCAGGTTTCAGCCACCGGCGAAGGCGCAGCCGACCTGTTTGATTTCGACATTGGTTTGTGAACGCGGTCGATGCGCGTTACTTCGACGGGCGCAGCTCACGCGCCCACGCCGTGCGGCTGTCGGTCGACAACGGTGATCTCGATATCGCCGGCGACGACATAGCGCGCCGCGCGCCGGTATCTGAAATTCGCGTTTCGGAACCGTTGGCGCACGCACCGCGGATCGTCACCTTCTCCGACGGCGCGTTTTGCGAAGTAGACGACAACGCGGCGTTCGCGCAGATCCTGGCGGCTTCGGGTCATAGCGATTCATTTGTCGTGGCGTGGCAAAACCAGTGGCGCGGCGCGTTCGTAGCGGTGTTTGCATTGATTGCGTTTCTGTTCATTGCGTATCGATGGGTGTTGCCGGTGGCTGCCGAATACGCCGCCGTCCGAGTACCGCTCGCCTGGGAAGATCGGCTTGGCCGCGAAGCGACTGCGTTTCTCGAAAAGCGCATTTTCTCGACGACGCAGTTGTCACAGGAGAAGCGCGACGCACTGGCGGATCGATTTGACGCGATCGTGCCGGAAGACGGACGAAATTATGCGATCCGCTTTCGCGCCTCGAAGATCGGCCCAAATGCGCTCGCGTTGCCTGGCGGCATCATTTATGTCACCGACGAGCTGGTCGAGCTTGCGCCTGATGACGACGCAGTGCTAGGCGTGCTCGCGCACGAGCTTGGGCACATCGAGCAGCGGCACTTGATGCGGCGGCTGTTCGCGAGCGCCGCGGTCGGCGCGGCGGTAGCCGTGCTGTTCGGCGACGTCAGCACCGTGTTGGCCGCGCTACCGGCCATCTTGATCGATCTCGACTACTCGCGCGCAATGGAGCGCGAAGCCGATTCGTACGCAGTCGCCTTGCTGCGCGCTAAAGGAATATCGACCGGATCGTTGGCGACACTCTTCGAGCGCATGCAGAAAGCCCACGACAAGCGAGGCCCGAAAGGCGACTGGCCGGCGTACCTGTCTACGCACCCGCCGACACCCGAGCGCGTCGAGCTGTTCCGAAAGCCGGCGAACTAGTCGTTCGGTACGACAAGGACTTTCCGGAATTTCATGGTGCAACGGTAAAATTCCCACTCATGACGTTCGTCGAAGCGCTCAGAGCGCGATGGAAAGCTGCTGACACGCTGCTGTGCGTCGGGCTCGATCCCGACCCAGCCCGCTTTCCCGAGCACCTGCGCCGCGGCGGCGATGCGATCTTCGAGTTTTGCAAATCGATCGTCGATGCGACGGCAGACTATGTGTGCGCATTCAAGCCACAGATCGCGTACTTTGCGTCGGCTGGCGCCGAAGATGCGCTGCAGCGCCTGATTGCCTACATTCGCGCGGCTTATCCGGCAATTCCGGTGATTCTCGACGCCAAGCGCGGCGACATGGCGGCGACCGCCGAACACTACGCACGCGAGGTTTTCGAGCGCTACAACGCGCACGCAGTGACACTGTCGCCGTATCTCGGACTCGATTCGATCGAGCCTTATCTCGCTTACGCAGACCGCGGCGCGTTTCTTTTGTGCCGCACCAGCAATCCGGGCGGCGACGACTTGCAGATGCTAGACATTGCCGGCGAGCGTTTATACGAGCGCGTCGCATGGCTGGCTGCCGAATGGAATCGCGGCGGCCAGCTTGGTTTGGTCGTCGGCGCGACCTATCCTATCGAGCTCGCCCGCGTGCGCGAGCTGGTCGGTGAGATGCCGCTGCTGGTGCCCGGCATCGGCGCCCAAGGCGGCAATGTGGAAGCGAGCGTCAAAGCCGGCCAGAGTGCAGGTGGCACCGGCATCGTCGTCAACTCGTCGCGCGCGATCATCTACGCCTCGAGCGGCGATGACTTTGCCGCGGCGGCGCGCGGTGCAGCG
>JACMKV010000026.1 GCA_014379915.1 Burkholderiales bacterium | reverse complement strand
TGGCCTCGCGCGCCATCAGAGCGACCGCTGCGGCCAGATTGCCGCCGGCCGATTCGCCGACGACCGAGACGCGATTCGGGTTGCCGTTGAACGCCACGGCGTTGTTGAGTACCCACTGGTAAGCCGCAAACGCATCCTCGTGCGCCGCCGGAAACTTGTGCTCGGGCGCCTGGCGGTAATGCGATGACACAACGATCGCTTTCGCGGCGTTGGCCAGCGCCCGCGCCGAAGCATCATAGGTATCGAGATTGGCGATCACCCAACCGCCGCCGTGGTAATAGACGATGACCGGAAGCGGGCCCCCGCCTTCGGGCGTATAGATGCGCGCCCTGATCGGCCCGGCCGGCCCCGGAATTTCGCCGTCCTGCACTTTGGCGACCGGCATCGGCGCCGTGCTCTTGCCCTGCTTTTGCAGCAGCGCCTTGACGGCATCGGCCGGGGTCGGCTGCTTGCGCGCTTCTTCGGCGCTCAAGGTTTCGATCGGCTTGCCGCCGAGCGCCGCGAGTTGATCGAGCACCGCCTGCATTTGCGGATCGGGCTTGTCGGACATGCCTTTTACTTCTGCCTGCTTGCTTTCCTTCGGCGCGCTCGCGATATCCGTTCCGGCGCGCATGCTTTCGCAGCCGCTGATGGCAAACGCGGCGACGATGCCTAGCGCCAGAGCGGCGCGCTTAGATTTTCTGTTGGTCGATTTCATTTGACGCTCCTGTCTATCGATAAAATGTCGGGGGGGTAAGCACGGTGCTGCGGCACGATACTGCGAGCGACTGGATTGGGAACGGCGCAAGCTGGCATAGGTCGAAGCGTGCGCTGACGGTGCCGTTGCAGCAGTATCCGTGCCATTAACTTTCGCACGGGAGGGCGCCGCGTTAAGCGGAGTGGTACGACTTGCCGCATGCAAAAATTACAAGATTTGACGCAAGGCACTCGCAAATTTTTCTCAAGATAATGAAAGACGATTTAGCCGCTCTCAAAATAGACCGCACGCAAAAGCCCAGGCAATTCGGCCGTCGCCCGCGATTGCCGCGCTGGTGGATCGTGCTGCTGATCGTGGCGATCGCCGCAATCGGCGGATGGATGTTCTTCGACGCGAACAAGGCGATCGAGATCGAGGCCGCACCGGTCACGATGTTCTATCCGTCGCAGGCCGCGACGGTGTTGAATGCGACGGGCTTCGTCGTCGCGCAGCGCAAAGCCGCGGTCGCATCGAAAGCGACCGGGCGCCTGATCTGGCTCGGCGTCGTCGAAGGCAGCGTTGTCAAGCAAGGCGAGGTGATCGCGCAACTCGAAAATGCCGATGTCGGCGCGACGCTCGAGCAAACTCGCGCCAACGTCAAACTCGCGGAAGCCAATCTCGAACAGGCGCGCGCCGAATTCAAAGACGCGCAAAGCGCGCTCGCGCGTTCGCGCAGCCTGGTCAAGGATGGGGCGATTTCGCGCGCCGAGCACGACACCGCCGAGGCGCGTTTCGCAAAAGCCAAAGCCGCGATCAGCAGCGCCCAGGC
>JACMKV010000207.1 GCA_014379915.1 Burkholderiales bacterium | reverse complement strand
CGACCAGCAGCATGGTGACGCCCTCAGTCGCGATCATGCGTATCGTTTCGAAAATCTTCTGCACCATGATCGGGGCTAATCCCATGGATGGCTCGTCGAGCAGCAGAAGTCTGGGACGGCTCATCAGGGCGCGGCCGATGGCGAGCATCTGCTGCTCGCCGCCCGACAAGGTCCCAGCGAGCTGCTTGCGACGCTCGGCGAGCCGCGGAAACAGCCCATACACGCGTGAGGTGTCGCTGCTGATTGCGTCCGCATCGCGACGGCAATAAGCGCCCATCGCGAGGTTTTCAGCAATCGTCAGGCGTGGAAACACGCCGCGGCCTTCGGGCACCAGCGCCAAACCTTGCCTGACCGCTTTGTGGCTGGCGAAGCCGGTAATGTTCTGCCCCAGATATTTTATGCTGCCGGCATCGACCGGGAGCAAGCCGGACAGTGCGCGCAACGTCGTCGACTTCCCCGCGCCATTGGCGCCGATCAGCGCGATCAATTCGCCTTCGCCAATATCGAGATCGATGCCTTTGACGGCATTGATGCCGCCATAGGAAATTTTCAGTCCGCGCACTTCGAGCAGATTCGGCGCCGCGCTCATGCCAAAGTCCCGCCGAGATAAGCCTCGATGACTTTCGGATCGCTTTGTACTTCGGCGGGCGCGCCCTCGGCGATTTTCTTGCCGTAATCGAGCACGGCGACGCGATCGCATAAACCCATGACCAGATTCACATCGTGCTCGATCAGCAGGATCGTCATGCCATCGGCGCGGATCGCTTGCAGCAGCTTCTTCAGGGCTTCGCGTTCCGTCGCGTTCATGCCTGCCGCGGGTTCATCCAGCGCGAGCAACTGCGGTTCGGTTGCGAGCGCGCGCGCGATTTCGAGCCGGCGCTGATCGCCGTAGGATAAGTGCTTGGCGAGATCGTTCGCGCGCTGCGAAATGCCGACGTAGGCCAGCAGTTCGTGCGAGTGTTTGGCGATACCGGCTTCCTCGCTGCGCGTCGCCCGGTTGCGCAGAATCGCGCCGAACACGCCGCTTCTGGTGCGCACGTGGCGGCCGGTCATGACGTTTTCCACGGCTGACATGTTGGCGAACAGACGAATGTTTTGAAACGTACGCGCGATGCCGCGTTTGGCGACTTCGTGCGGAGGCGCGCCGCGCATGCGCCTGCCGTTGAACGTGAATTCCCCTTCGTCCGGCGTGTACAGGCCGGTCAGCACGTTGAACAATGTGGTTTTGCCGGCGCCGTTCGGACCGATCAACCCGTAGATTTGGCCGCGCATGATGGAAAGAGAAACGTCGGCGAGCGCGGTCAAGCCGCCGAAGCGCTTGGTTATGCCGATTGCTTGCAGCAGCTCGGCTCTCAACGCCTGACCTGCTCCTTCCCCCTCGACGGCGGAAGGCCCCGCCGACACGGCGTTGGCGTTAGCCATCAGGGGCGGGAGGCGGGGCCGAGGCGCGCTTCCCGCAAAGGGCCGCCTTCGGCGGTGCCACGCCGACACGGTATCCGCGAAGCGGCCGGGTGCGGGAGGCGTGGCTTAGGCGCGTTACCGGCAAACGGCCGCCTTCGGCACTAACGTGTACACGCGCCGTGTCCGCGCGCCGGAATGCGGGTGATAGCACCGACGTCATCAGCCGTTTGCAGCCAGCTCACGCTTCCGCGTCGGCGAAGGCCACAGGCCAGCGGGCCGGAACAACATGACCAGAATCAGCGCCAAACCGAATACCAGCATGCGCAAATCAGCCGGATCGATGACCACCTGCCCGAACAGCGACTGCTGCAACGGCCCGAGATAGCGCAGCGCCTCCGGCAAAATCACCAGAATTACGGCGCCCAGAATCACGCCGGGAATGTGCCCCATGCCGCCGAGCACCACCATGCACAGGATCATGATCGACTCCATCAGCGTGAAACTTTCCGGGCTGACGAAGCCCTGAAACCCGGCGAACAGCCCGCCCGAAACGCCGCCGAAACTGGCGCCCATGGCGAACGCGAGCAGCTTGACGTTGCGCGTATTGATCCCCATCGCCTGCGCCGCAATTTCATCTTCACGTATCGCTACCCATGCGCGACCGATACGCGAATCCTCGAGCCGCATCGATACGAAAATCACGAACAGCGTCAGAATCAGGAACAGAAAATAGTAATTGTGAACCGAAGAAAAGCTGAGCCCGGATACGGTATAGGTCTTGTTCAGCGCGACACCAGCGACGCTGATCGGATCGATGAGGTTCACGCCCTGCGGCCCGTTGGTCAGGTTGAACGGCGCGTTCAGATTGTTCAAAAAGATTCGGACGATTTCGCCGAAACCAAGCGTGACGATGGCGAGATAATCGCCGCGCAGCTTAAGCGTTGGCGCCCCGAGCAAAACGCCGAACGCGCACGCGACCGCGGCGCCCATCGGCAGCAACGCCCAGAACGGCAAGTGCAACCCGAAATGCGGCGACGCGAGAAGCGCATACAGATACGCGCCGACGGCGAAGAATGCGACGTAACCGAGAT
>JACMKV010000206.1 GCA_014379915.1 Burkholderiales bacterium | reverse complement strand
CAGGCTGTTGAAAAACGTAGCGAGCGCAGCCAGGACGAGGTGCTGCGGGCCGAGAAAGCGGAATGCGGCTGTGACACGGAGGCGCGAAGCGCCTGGAGCGGGAACAGCCGCTGGCCGCCGCTCCCGCGCCCAGCCCTTCGGGTACCGTGTCGCGGCGGCATGGGAATACATGAGCATTTGAGGCCCTGAGCAACGAAGTATTGGCAAGCGCAGTGGTTTTTCAACACGCATCCGTCGGGCATGCGGAATAATGGCGGAACATTCAAGGGACTAAAACTCGGAGTCCTGACCGGTCTCCTCGGGCTGTTGTTGAGTGCGACGCCGCTGGGCGTCGATCTCGAAGAAGAGTTTGGGCTGCGCTGGCTGTTTCAGATCAGGGGCGCGAGGCCGGCGCCCGCCGAGGTGATGGTCATCGCGATCGACCGCGAATCCTCCGAGCGGCTCGGCCTTGCCAACGACCCCGGCAAATGGCCGCGCAGCATCCACGCCAGGCTTGTCGAAAAATTGAGCAGCGCCGGCGTCAAGGTCATCGCTTTCGATCTTCTATTTGACAAAAGCCGCGAAGCGGAATATGACATTGAGCTGGCGCGCGCGATGCGCGCCGCGGACAACGTCGTGCTGGTGGCATACCTGAAGCGAAAAATCATTGCGGGGCAGGCGGCGATCGACGAGCTGGAGATGCCGGTTCCTGCAATCGCAGCTGAGGCCGCTGCCGTGGCGCCGTTTCCGATGCCGAAAGTGCCTGCGCGCGTGAACGCTTACTGGAGCTTCGTCGACAGCGGCGGCGAAGACAGCCCGGTCTTTCCGGTCATCGCGTTTCAGATTCATGCTGCGCCTGTCTACGAAGAATTTCTCGATCTGCTGCGAGGGGCCAGCCCCGCTGAGGCTGAGAAACTGCCCGCGTCCGCGGATCGTGCTATCGCTCATGGCAAAGCAAATCAACTCGTGCTGTCGTTGCGCGAATCCTTCGCGAACGATCCGCGGATCGCGAAGCAAATGCTGAGGCAGCTGCAAAGTAGCGACATCGATCCGGCGGCAAGGCAGACCCTGACTTCGCTGATCCATCTTTATGACGGCGGCGAAATTCACTACCTGAATTATTACGGTCCGGCGCGCAGCATAAAAACGATTCCGTACGCCGAAGCTTTGGCGCTGCTCGAATCGCCCGACAGCGCGGCGAATTTCAACGGCAAAGCCGTGTTCGTCGGCTTCGCCGAATCCACGCAGCCCGAACAGAAAGATAACTACTACACGGTATTTTCCGAAGCCAGCGGTCTCGATCTCAGCGGCGTCGAAATCGCGGCTACGGTTTTTGCGAATCTGTCGGAAGATCTGTCGCTGCGCAGGCTCGGCTTGCCTGCGCTACTCGCCTTGGTTTTCGCCTTTGGACTGATTGTCGGCGCGATTTGCCTAAGCTTCCCGATCGCGATCGCCGCGGTTTCGATGCTCGCGTTCATTGGAATTTATTTGGCGATTGCCGTTCACCAATTTGCCAATGCCGGTATCTGGCTGCCTTTGTTTGCGCCGTTATGCTTGCAGGCGCCGGCGGCGTTCGCGGTTGCGGTTTTTTCCAGCTATAGATATGCCAACCGCGAGCGGCTGAACATCCGCCGCGCGTTCGGCTACTATCTGCCGAAAAACGTCGTCGATCAGCTGGCGCAAAAACTCGGCAGCGCGGCCGCCACCGCCGCGCCCCAGCTCGTATACGGAACCTGCCTCGCCACCGACGTCGAGCGCTTTACCGTTGTTGCCGAAGACATGGATCCGGCGCAGTTGAGCGTCTTGATGAACGACTATTATCAGACTGTGTTTTGCCCGATTCACAAACTAGGCGGCATCGTCTCCGATGTCGAAGGCGACGCCGTACTCGCTATCTGGACGGCGTCGCAGCCGAACAACGCGCTCAAACAACGCGCCTGCGAAGCATCTCTCGATATCGCCCACGCCGTCAGTCGGTTCAATCGGGATTCGGGGCGCGCCGCGCTGTGCACGAGGATCGGGCTCGATTCCGGCAGCATGTCGCTAGGCAGTATCGGCGCCGGCGAGCATTACGAATATCGCGCGGTCGGCGATATCGTGAACACCGCGCACCGGATTCAAGGGCTCAATAAAGAGCTGCACACTTGCGTGCTGGCGTCGCAGGCCGCGCTCGACGGCGTCGACGGCTTTTTGGCGCGCGGGCTCGGCAGTTTCCTGCTTGCCGGCAAATCGAAAACCTCGGAAATATTCGAATTGCTATGCCGTAGCGAAGAAGCCAGCCGCGATCAGTTGTGGCTTTGTTCAGCGTTCGCCGAGGCGCTGAAAAGCTATCGGGCGCGGCAGTGGCTTGCAGCCCGCGCCGGATTCGCGGAAATTCTGCGCGCGGTCCCGGAGGATGGCCCGGCGCGTTTCTATCTGAAGTTGATCGAGCGATACGACATCGATCCGCCCGTGCATTCGTGGAACGAAGGTCTGGTTCATATCGAAGGAAAATAACCGTGACTTGAGCCGTGGAGTGAATCATTGCGCAACGTCTACCAAAATCTGCTGCCTGCCATCGCTTTGACCGCGGCGACTCAGTTTGCCACTGAGGCCGCCGCTCAATCCGCTGTTCAGAGTGGCGAGCGGTGTCAGCCGACCGCCGGCAAGATAGTCTCCGTGCAGGGAAATATAGAACTGCGCGCGGCCAGGCAAGCGCAGTGGCAACCGGCGAAGCTCGACGATGCGTTATGCGCTGGCGATACGCTGCGGGTGAAGGAATTCAGCCGCGGCTCGGTCGCTCTAGCCAACGAAACCTTGCTGCGTCTCGATGAAAAGACGACGGTTACGCTGGTCGGCGTTGAAGAAACGAAACCGTCGTTGCTTGAACTATGCCGGGGCGCGATTCATTTCATGACGCGCACGCGAAAATCGCTGCGCATCATCACGCCTTTCGTGAACGCCGCGGTCGAGGGCACCGAATTTGCGATCGATCATGCGAACGCGCACGACACCATCAGCGTTTACGAGGGGCGCGTTTCGGCAAGCAACGAGCCCGACCGCGCGCTGCCGGAAACCTGCGAAGCGTCGCCTGCATCGGCAAGTGAAGGCGGAACGCTGCTGCTGGCGAGCGGCGAGTCGGCGAGGATTCCAATAAATCAGGCGCCTTTCAAACTGACGCAAGTCGTCGCGCGCCCCGAGGATTCCGTGCAGTGGGCGCTGTACTATCCGCCGCTCGGCGATTATCGAAGCGATGAAGCTTTTTTGGGGCCGGGAAATACAACGGCGCCGCAAATTCGCGAATCCATCGCGCACTATCGCGCCGGCAGAATCACGGAGGCTTTGTCGAGCATCGAGCAACTCAGCGAAAACCAGGCAACACGCGACCCGCGTTTTCACACCTACCGCGCTGAGGTTTTGCTGGCGGCGGGGCGTGTCGATGAAGCCAACCTCGCTATCCAACAGGCGTTGAATCTGGACCCGCGCAACAGCGCCGCCTACGCACTGCGGGCGATCATCGGCGTCGCCCAAAACGACAAGGCCGCGGCGCTGATCTTCGCGCGAAACGCCGTGCGATTCGATGAAAAATCCGCTGCTGCGCTGATTGCGCTTTCGTACGCCGAGCAGGCGAGCTTCGAGATCGGACAAGCGCTTGCAAGCGCGAGAAAGGCGGTCAAGCACGAGCCGCAAAATGCGCTCGCCTGGGCGCGCGTTGCCGAGCTCGAAATGTCGCTCGGCAAACTTGACGATGGCCTGCAGGCGGCGCAGCGCGCTGCGGACCTGAATCCGAATCTCGCGAGGGCGCAAACGGTGCTCGGTTTCGCCAACCTGACGCGCATCGACACGAAGGCGGCTAAAGCGTCGTTCGAAAAAGCCATCGCGCTCGATCAGACCGACCCTCTGCCGCGCCTGGGTTTAGGCCTCGCCCGCATTCGCGAAAGCGATCTCGAAGCCGGCCGCCGGGAAATCGAAATCGCCGTCAACCTCGATCCTGCAAGTTCGCTACTGCGCAGCTATCTGGGCAAAGCCTACTTCGAAGAAAGGCGCGAGAATGTCGCGGGAACCCAGCTCGACATCGCAAAAGAACTCGATCCGCGCGACCCGACTCCGTGGTTTTACGACGCGATTCGCAAGCAAACGATAAATCAACCGGTGGAGGCTCTGCGCGACCTCGAAAAATCCATCGAGCTCAATGACAACCGCGCGGTTTACCGCTCGGAGCTGCTGTTGGATCGGGACCGGGCCGTGCGCGACACCAGTCTCGGAAGGATTTACGACGATCTTGGCTTTGACCAGCTTGCGCTTGTCGAGTCTTCGAAGTCGTTGAGCATCGATCCGGCGAATCATTCCGCGCATCGCTTTCTTTCCGATACGTATGCAAGACTTCCGCGTCATGAAATCGCACGCGTAAGCGAGCTTCTGCAAGCCCAACTGCTGCAACCGATCAACGTAAACCCGGTCCAGCCGCGCCTCTCCGTAACCGATCTCAACATCATCGCCGGCGCCGGCCCCGCGGAAGCCGCCTTCAACGAATTTACGCCGCTATTCGAGCGCAATCGGCCGCAATTCGTCGTGTCCGGAATCGCCGGCAACAACGATACTTTGGGCGACGAGGCCGTTCTATCCGGGCTGGCGGGCCGCCTCTCCTACAGCCTCGGGCAGTTCCATTATGAAACGGACGGTTTTCGGCAGAATAACGATCTCCGGCACGATATCTACAATGTGTTCGCACAGTACGCGGTAACACCGAGCCTCAACGTTCAAGCGGAACTACGCAGACGCCGGACCCGCAACGGGGATTTGGCGCTGAATTTCGACCCCGATGTTTTTTCCGTCAACGACCGCAGAGAACTCGAACAAGACGTCGCGCGCGTTGGGGCGCACTGGTCACCGTCGCCGCGCCAAGACGTTTTATTCTCTTTGATCTATAGCGATCGCGAAGAGGATCAACGACTTTTTCAAGACATCACGATCGATGACACAGCGAGGGATCGAGGCTACCAGGCCGAAGCTCAGTATCTGTTTCGCGCAAGCGGTTTCAATACTGCCGCGGGTGCTGGAACGTCCAGGATCGAAGTGGACGAGCGCCAGGTTTTTGACTTGAGCCCGTTGTTTGGCGAACCTTGCCCTTCTTTTATTGCTGCTTGCGACATCGCTTCGGATTTCAAGCGTGAGCGAGACAACGCGTACATCTATGCCAACATCGATTACTGGAAAAACGTGCTGTTGACGGCGGGGCTAAGCTACGATTCCTTTCGAGACGCCGATTTTGACCTTCACAAGCTGAATCCGAAGCTGGGCCTGCAGTGGAACGTGACTGACGACTTGCGCTTTCGCCTCGCCGCTTTTCAAACTGTCAAACCTTCGCTCGTCGTCGATCAGACGCTCGAACCCACTCAGATCGCCGGATTCAACCAGTTCTTCGACGACGTGAATGGCACCGAGGCGAGGCGTTACGGTCTGGGCGTCGACTGGCGTTTGACCAATAAAGTCGATGTCGGCGCCGAGGTCTCGCGACGAAACCTCGAGGTTCCGGATTTCGAAGCGTCCAGTCTGAGCACCACTCTCGAAAAACGGCGAGAAAAACTTTATCGCGCTTACCTCTACTGGACTCCCTTTTCCAGCTGGGCGTTCAGTGGCGAATATCTTTTCGAAAAGTTCGAGCGCGATGCGCAGCGATTCGAGGACCGCCCCATCGAGATCGAGACGAGCAGCGTGCCGTTCGCCGTCCGTTATTTTGCTTCACGCGGTTTGTTTGGCGAATCCGTTCTGACTTACATTCATCAAAGAGTGGAGCGCTTTGCCGATTCGGCCTTAAGGGACGGCAGCGACAGCTTCGTGCTGCTCGACGCCGCCGTTGGCTATCGATTGCCGGGGAGGCGAGGTATCATCAGCCTGGAGGCGCGTAACCTCCTCGACAAAAAGTTTCTGTTCCAGGACTTGAACTTCCAGACTTCCGAAGTGAGCAACCCGCGCTTCATCCCCGATCGCACGATAGCCGTGCGATTTACATTCAATTTCTAAAGGAGGCCCCATGCGCAAAGATATCAAGGTTCTAAGCGAAGAATCCCAAAAAGAGCTGGGCGGCGCCAACCTCATGTTCGTCGTCGCGTTCGATCGCGACGGAAAGCAAACCGTATTTCGATCCACCAACGTGACCGCGGCTGAGGTGAAATTTCCTGAGGCGATCAAGGAGGTCCTCGCCGTCGATGCAATGTCTGTTGTCAGCGTGAAGCGAAATCCGAAATGCTGTTACTGGATTTCCGGCGGTAGACAGTACTCTTTCTGTTGGGGGTGATGCAAACGCCGCGCAATCCCGAGTTCGTGCCGCAACAGCGACGGGCCTTGCGCTACAGCGCAAGGTTCCCCACGCGAGCCTGGCTTGAATGATTAACGGGGCGGGGGCGACGAACTTGCGAGTCCATTCCAGAGCTACCAACCGCTTTCTACGCGATGATACCCACCGCGCCGCAGGCTTCGCCCTGAAGCTTTCCACAACCCTGATTTTCCCGAACGGCTGATAGCCGCGGCTACGCCATGCCACTGAAATTCGACGCGATTATCATCGGCAGCGGCCAGGCCGGCCCGCCGCTCGCTGCGCGGCTCACCGAGGCGGGTATGACTGTCGTTTTCATCGAGCGCGAGCACATGGGCGGCACCTGCGTGAACGACGGTTGCATTCCGACCAAAGCGCTGGTGGCGAGCGCCTACGCCGCCTTTCTCGCGCGGCGGCACGCCGATTACGGCGTGACCATAGATGGCGCTATCGCCGTCGACATGAAGGCGGTGAAAGCGCGCAAGGATGCGATCGTCGCCGCTTCGATCAGCGGGGTGACGAAATGGGTGCAGGGAATGCCTGGCCTCACGCTGTTCCGCGATCACGCGCGCTTCATTGGTCCGCATAGCGTGCAGGTGGGCGGCAAGACACTCACGGCGGACAAGATTTTCATCAATGTCGGCGGCCGCCCTTTGGTCCCAGAGTGGCCGGCGCTGAAGGAAATCCGGTATCTGACCAACGTCAGCATGATGGACGTCGACTTCCTGCCCAAGCATCTGGTCATCATCGGCGGAAGCTATATCGGGCTCGAATTCGCCCAGATGTACCGCCGCTTCGGCAGCCGCGTGACTGTGGTCGAGCAGGGCGCGCGGCTGATCGGACGCGAGGACGAAGACGTGTCGGACGCGGTCCAGGACACTCTCGAGCGCGAGGACATCATTATCCGCCTTAATGCCAAATGCATAGGCGTCGCCAGGCATCAGCAAGGCGTTGCGGTGGGCGCCGAGTGCGAAAGCGATGCGCCGGACATCATCGGCAGCCACGTGCTGCTCGCCATCGGCAGGCAACCCAATACGGAAGACCTGGGACTAGACGCCGCTGGCATCGCGACCGACGAGCGCGGCTACATCACGGTCGACGATCAGTTACGCAGCAACGTGCCGCATGTGTGGGCGCTGGGCGACGTCAACGGTCGCGGCGCTTTCACCCACACGTCATGGAACGATTACGAGATCGTCGCTGCCAACCTGCTCGATAACGATCCACGCAAGGTCAGCGACCGCATTCTGGCCTACGCCTTATTCATCGATCCGCCGCTGGGCCGTGCAGGAATGACCGAGCGCGAAGTTCGCGCTTCGGGTAAGCAGGCGCTGATCGGCAAGCTGCCCATGACCAAGGTAGGCCGCGCCAGGGAAAAGGGCGAGACGCTGGGCTTCATGAAGGTGCTCGTCGATGCGCAAAGCAAAAAGATCCTCGGCGCCGCGCTTCTCGGACTAAACGGCGATGAGGTCGTGCATTCGCTGCTCGATGTGATGTACGCCGGCGCGCCCTATACCGTCATCCAGCGCGCCATGCATATCCATCCCACGGTAACAGAGCTGATACCTACGTTGTTGGGAGAGCTCAAGCCTTTGCGGTAGAGATGAATCCGGATCCCGCTTTGCGTCCGCGGAGCATAACTTCGGAAGAAAGTGATCGGATGAAAAATCGGCGCGTCACCCTCTTTTTGGCGGCTTTCATCCCAATGTTTGGCGCGGCCATGATCGCGCTCGCCGAACGACCGGCTAAAGTCGTCAGGGTCGGTTTCCTGTCGCATATCGCGGCGAAAGACAGTTCCTCTATCGCGGATTTTCTGCACGGCATGCGCGAACGCGGCTATGTCGAAAGCAAGAATCTGATCGTCGATTATCGATCGGCGGAAGGACAGTACGAGCGCCTTCCCGCCCTCGCGGCTGAGCTTGTAAAGCTCAAACCGGATGTGATCGTCGCATCGACATCGGTTTCGACCCGGGCCGCGCAACAAGCGACCGCGACCATCCCCATCGTCATGGTCGCAGTCGCCGATCCGGTCGAGCAAGGCTTCGTGAAGAGCTTTGCCACCCCCGGCGGCAATATCACGGGCGTCTCCGGTCAATACGAAGATCTGGTCAAGAAAATGCCGGAGCTGCTTAAGGCGATCGCGCGCAATGCCTGGCGCATGGCGGTGCTGGTCGATGCCTCGCACGCATCCCACGCCGATTGGTTGCGCCAGACTCGCGCCGCGGCCGAAATTTTGCCAATCAAGCTCCTGCCCTTTGAGGTCAACGGCCCCGAAGGCTTCGACAGTGCGTTCTCCGCGATGAGGAAAGAACATCCGGACGCGCTGCTCGTATTTCCCTCTCCAAAGTTTTTCGTCGCCAGAAAGCAGATTGTCGATTTTGCGCAAGCCCACCATATGCCGGCCGTCGCCGCATGCGCCGAATTCACCGAAGCCGGCGGTCTGATCAGCTACGGCTTGCACCTTCCCGAGAGTTTCAGGAGAGCGGCGACTTACGTCGACAAGATTCTGAAGGGCGCCAAGCCGGGAGACTTGCCGGTCGAACAACCTACTCAAGTCGAGATGGTGATCAACCTCAGAACCGCAAAAGCGCTCGAGTTGCAGATTCCGCAATCCTTGCTCCTGCGGGCGGACAAGGTGATCGAGTGAAAGCAAGCCGCGGGCTTCAAACTGCTGCTGGAGTGATCTCGCGCTCGATGCGCTTGGTATTTTCGATCTCCGCCACGCGCAAGTCATACGCGGCCTGCAAGTTCAGCCATGAGCGCGCGTCGCCGCCGAAGTAGCGCACCAGGCGCATGGCGGTATCAGCCGTAACACCCCTCCGCCCACGCGCAATGTCGTTGATGCGCGGCGCCGGTACATGCAAGGCCTTGGCTAACGCATTGGCGCTCATGCCAAGCGGGATTAGATAATCCTCGCGCAAAACTTCGCCGGGATGCACCGGCCGCATGCCGTTCTTGGCCATGGCAAATCTCCATTAATGGTAGTCCACAATCTCGACGTCTTCTGGACCGGCTTCCGTCCAACGGAAACATACGCGGAACTGATCGTTTATGCGGATGCTGTGCCGCCCCGCAAGGCACCCTTCAAAGCTTCCAGCCGATTGCCAGGCGGCGATCGCAGGAATTCCAGAGTGTGCGTCGCATCGAGTTGAGCCAGTTTGCGCGCTGCTACGTGCGCGATACCCGAAAACCGTTTGCTCTTGCCAGCCTCGAATAGGGTCTGCGTATCGGCACAACAGAACTGATCATGCCGGCAACGTATAACGGTTAACGTTTAAACGTCAATCGGTGCCGATGCCGCGAAGACAATCGATTCCTCGCTGCCCCTTGTGAATAGTTCACACGATTGCTGCGCAGTTCTACGCAGAACCTGATTCCTGCTTTTCCCTACACTGGCCTCAACTGCTCCCGACATCGGACCCAAGGAGCGGGGTTACCGAAATCAGGGCCCGCAACCAATGGAGGCTAGCATGTTGAAACCTGTCAAAAACGTGATTTTCCTGAGCGTTGCAATTTCTGCCTTTAACGCCAGTTCCGCCATCGCGAACGAGTGGTTCGAGCAGCAACGAAGCGCAAGCGACGGTTCTGCTTACGCAAATCCCGAATCGGTTCCCGCGGGTATGCAAGGGCGGGCCGGCCCGGTCTCGGTCAGCGCCAAATATCATGCGTCGTCGTCTTGGCTCGATGGCCAATTAAGTGTGAGCGACGGTTATTCGCAACCCGGCGCGGAAGTTGAAAGCGCGTTCCAAGGGGTGAGCCTTGAAGTCGATCCGAACGCGAGCTTCGCCGAGCAGGGACGGCGAATCACCGACGGCACGACCGGGTAGTCATCCGGGGACGGGGGCGGATTCCGCTCCTGTCGCCTCCACCCTGTCAGGCGCCAAAAATGACGACGCATCTTTACGCAGAAGCGCAGAAAGTCAGCGACCTGAGCGACCCCACCGACTTTTCCGTCGAGCGCCCGTTGCGCCATCGTCTGTCCGCTGGTTTAACTTTGGAAGACTGACTGCAAAGGATTCGGATATCTACGCTCGGCCGTTTCGCAGTGGTTAAAGACGGTGCGCCGATATCTTGCACCGGTCGCCCTCAGCATAAACCGATGAGCCTGTTGAAAGCGGTGCTTGCGTTTGGTAGCGACGAGGTCGACTCGCAGGACGTGATCGCAGCGCTTTGGCCGGCGGCCGACGGGGATGCCGCGCGCAACGCGTTCGATGTCGCATTGCATCGTCTGCGCAAGCTTTTTCAGCGCAACGATGCCGTGCTCTTGCGGGAAGGCAAGCTGTCGCTGAACCCGTTCGTCTGCTGGGTCGATGTCTGGGCATTCGAGAGTCTGCTCGTCCGGATGGAGAAAGCAGTAAGCGATGCTCACGCAAAAGCCGCGCTGGCGGTGCTGGCCGCGCGGATGTT
>JACMKV010000205.1 GCA_014379915.1 Burkholderiales bacterium | reverse complement strand
CTGAATTCGCCAGGTATCAAATCGATCGCCGCGGAAACCGCGAACAAAGCCAGCGCCACGACCAGCGGCATGTAGTCGCTGGCCAGAATGTGGGCGCGAAACCAGTATAGATAAAGTGCTGCGCCAAGGCCGTAAACGGCAATGATACCCTTCTGCTTGATGCCGAAATATTCCGGAATGATGCTATGTAATTGCATCAGATCATCCCCGAGCATGACCAGAGTAAATAATGCTGAAGCCAGGAAAAAGAGCGGAGCGCGGGAAGCCCAGACGCGCTCTCTTAACATCGCATACACGAGGAGGCAGATCGCAGCCGCGCCTGCCCAAAGTACGATACCAAGATTGGAAATCAGTCCGATATAAAAGCCGGCATTTGAGATATACGTGGCATCGCGCGTCAAGTTTCGCACCGGAATGTCGTAGAACAGACTCGCCGGAATGGCGATTGCGAGCATGAAGAGCCACGAAATTCCGGCGATCACGAGGGCGCGGAAAGCAGATCGTTTGCGTGAGCGTTGACCGTGGTTGATCTCATTACCCCGCGGATACCCGTTAGCGGATGCCCGCAACCGCCTGCTCGATGCGATCTACCGCGGTGATTTCGATGCCTTCGATCGCGTGCTTCGGCTGGTTCGCCTTTGGAATGATCGCGCGTGTGAAACCGAGCTTGGCGGCTTCCTTCAAACGTTCCTGGCCGCGCTGAACCGGTCGCACTTCGCCGGCCAGGCCGACCTCTCCGAACACCACCATCTTTTCCGGCAGGGGCTTGTTCTTCAGAGACGACACGATCGCCAGCAGCACCGCAAGATCGGCCGCCGGCTCGCTGATCCTGACGCCGCCGACCGCGTTGACGAACACATCCTGATCGAAGCACGCGATGCCGGCATGCCGATGCAGCACGGCAAGCAGCAGCGCGAGCCGGTTCTGTTCGAGCCCGACCGACAGCCGGCGCGGATTCGGCGCGTGCGCTTCATCGACCAGCGCCTGAATTTCGACCAGCAACGGCCGCGTGCCTTCCTGCGTGACCAGCACGCAGGAACCCGCAACTTGCGTGTCGTGCTGCGACAGGAATAGCGCGGACGGATTGCTGACGCCTTTCAGCCCTTTGTCCGTCATCGCAAACACGCCGAGCTCATTGGCCGCGCCAAAGCGATTCTTGACTGCCCGCACCAGCCGGAAGCTGGAATGCGTGTCGCCTTCGAAGTACAGCACGGTATCGACGATATGTTCGAGCACGCGCGGCCCGGCCAGCGTGCCTTCCTTGGTGACATGGCCCACCAGGATGACGATGACATCATTGCTTTTGGCATAGCGCGTCAGCTGCGCCGCGCATTCGCGAACCTGGGCGACGCTGCCCGGCGCCGATGCCAGCGCTTCTGAATACAGGGTCTGAATCGAATCGATGACGACGACTTCTGGCTTGTGCGCGGCCAACATCGCGAGTATGCGTTCGAGCTGGATTTCGGCCAGCAACTGCACGCTGTTGGCGTTCAACGCCAGGCGCGTCGCGCGCAACGCGATTTGCTGCGCCGATTCCTCGCCGCTCACGTACAGCGCGCGTCGGGTATCCGAAACCTTGCAAAGCGCCTGCAGCAGCAAAGTCGATTTGCCGATTCCCGGATCGCCGCCGAGCAGCACGACCGCGCCGCGCACGAGGCCGCCGCCGAGCACCCGATCGAATTCGCCGATACCGGTCGGATGCCGGCTTTGTTCGCGCGCCCCAACCTCGACTTCGCTCAGATTCTGCAGCCTGGCGTTGCCGGCAATGGCGCTGTAGCGATTCGTTCCGGTCTGCTCGGCGATCGATTCGACCAGCGTGTTCCACGCCTGGCAGTGCGGGCATTGGCCCTGCCACTTCAGAGCCTCGCCGCCGCATTCCGTGCACGCGTAAACCGACTTCTGCTTCTTCACTTTATCAGCGCTGTCAGACTTCGATCACCGGCACGCGCGGCGCCAGCGCGCACAGCAGCTCGTAACCCAAGGTGCCGGCTTTTTGCGCAACCTCATCGACCGCGAGCCCCTCGCCCCACAACACGACCGGGCTGCCCACACCAGCCTGCGGCAGGGCAAGCAGGTCTACGCACAGCATGTCCATCGACACCCTGCCCAGGGTTTGCGTTCTTTGCCCGTCGACCAGCACCGGCGTTCCGGTGGGCGCCAGACGCGGATAGCCATCGGCATAACCGCAGGCGACGATGCCGACGCGGCGTGCGCCATCGCTGCGGTAATTTGCGCCATAACCAACGGCGTCGCTGTGGTCGAGCTGCTGCACGGCGATGATCTCGCTCGACAAGGTCATGGCCGGTATCAAGTCGAATTCGCTGTGAGCGCGCTCCTGAAATGGCGACGCGCCATACAACATGATGCCGGGCCGCACCCATTCCGCATGCGTCGCTGGCGTATTCAGAATCGCCGCCGAATTCGCCATGCTGCACGGCAACCCGAGATCGCCACACCATTTGTTGAACTCGGTGAGCTGGGCGACAGCGCCCCCGGCCTCATCGGCGCCGGCAAAATGCGTCATCAGCGTTATGTCGCCGATCAGCCGATTGGCTTGCAGCGCGCGAAGCGCCGCGCTGAACGCGGAAGGCTTGAAGCCGAGCCGGTTCATACCCGTATTGATTTTCAGGAATACGTCGACCTTCACCGGCAACCAGGCCGAAGCGAGCATCGCGATTTGTTCCTGATGATGGATGACCACCGTCAATCGATTTTCCGCGATGACCGGCAACTCGTCGTACGCGTAAAAGCCTTGCAGCAGAACGATGCGGCGGCGGAACCTGGATTCGCGCAAGCGGATTGCCGCATCGAGGTCGAGCACGGCAAACCCGTCGGCGTCCTGCAACGCGCGCGCGGCGCGCAGCAAACCGTGGCCGTAGGCATTGGCCTTGATCACCGCAAGCACCTGCGAGCGAGGCGCACGGCGCCGCGCGATCAGCAGATTATGCGCGAGGGCAGCGAGATCGATACGGACGCGGATCGGGCGATTCATTCTCGACAACGAAGGTGGGAACCGCTAGGCAAATAGCTGACGACGCGCACATCGTTATTGCGATGAGCCGCAGCGGCACGAACAAAGTTGGCTGACGAAAGCATTGCGGCGCGATCAAAAAAATTAGCCGCAGCTTGCCATGCGAGACGCGAACAAGGCAAGCGCAGCGCAAGCCGCAAACGCTGCGCCCGGTCCGTGGATCGTCAACGCCGTGAAGTCGCTTTACGACAATGCGCTTAAAGAAAAGTGGCTCGCCCGCGCGACGCACGCTACTGACCGCTGAAGGTAGGGGTGCGCGGTGCTTTTCAGCCCAACCTCTCGACCGCAATGTTAGCCGCCAAAAAGCGTTTCATAGAGCTCTGCGACTGACTGAATGCGACGAAAGCGCGCTTGCGGCACCAAGTTGTTCGCTTGGCCCATGTGAGCAGCCCGGAGAGCGCTTCGTTAACCGCTTCAGACGTGGAAAGACTTTGGCGATGGAAGGCTCCATCAAGACAACGTGCGTTCCAGCGACCGCCTGTTTGTAGAATTTGCCACGCCCGAGCTTCGCAAAATCAGAACGCTTGTATTCTTTTCGCATATTCCGCGGGTGCCGCAGGGGAATCGGCTTTCTTCACATTAGCTTCCTTTCAGTGTGTCGCGCGTCGTTCGCTAATCAATGGAACTGTCCGGATCTGGACCAAAGATCGCCCAGCTATCCAAAAGACGGAGGCGGCTTCAGCGATAGACACTCCATGCTTTTGTTGATTTAACTTCGCCTTGAGGGATCCCTTGCACATCATTCCGCTCCTCGATCAGCAGCGCCTTGCCACTCCGGAATAATCCCCGGTTCACCCGCCGCTGTCTGATACGCACAATCGACTCCCAGCCCTGACGCCCACACCAGGGTTTCGCCGCAGAACAGCAGCGGCATCCGCGCCCGTTGCCATGCCGGCACACGATTTTCCTGCAGCAGATTCTTCAAGGTACGGCGCGGGCGCTTGCAGTCCGGCTGCAGACGCTCGCCGCCGCATCGCGTTCTGACCGTCACCGCGTGCTGCTCCAGCCGTTTGGCATTGATGCCGGCGCCGATGTTTTTCCGCATCAGCAGCACGCCGGCGCCTGCGGGAAGCTCGAGCCGCGCTTCGCCGCTCCAGCCAACGACGAATGACGCAACCGTACACGCAGGTTCGAGGCGTAGCGAACCTTCAAAACGGCGCAATTGCCGATCACCCAACTCG
>JACMKV010000204.1 GCA_014379915.1 Burkholderiales bacterium | reverse complement strand
TGAGCTTCGCCGACTGGAGGGCCGTGCTTGACGTTCCGTACGGCCGGATCGGTGAGCCGATCGATATCGGTCGCGCTGCCGTTTGGCTGGCGTCGGATGCATCCGATTACATGACCGGGCAACGCTGTATATAGATGGCGGCATGCTGCTGTACCCGGGCTTCATCGGTAACGGCTGATCGGTTGATGCGAGCCAGTTTTTCTTGAGCTATGTCGATCTGCGCCCGATGTTCAGCGTTATTTCCATAAGCGGCGAATCCCGATAATCCCGATTTGGCAGATACTGAACAACGTACAATGATGCCGCTCTTCGTTGTTTCCGCAATTCGCCATACGCGACAACCCCTGAAATGAAACGCTGGTTCTTGATCGTACTCGTCGCCCTGTTCGGCGCCAGCGCCCATGACGCAGTAGCCCAAAGGGCTGCAATCGCGTCAGCCCATCCGCTCGCGACCGAGGCTGGGTATCGGATGTTGCGGCAAGGCGGCAATGCGTTCGATGCGGCGGTCGCGGTTGCGGCAACGCTTGCGGTCGTCGAACCGTTTGCATCGGGCCTAGGCGGCGGCGGTTTCTGGCTGTTGTACCGAGCTTCCGATGGCGATGCGGTCATGCTCGACGCGCGCGAGACGGCGCCCTTGAATGCGCGTTCCGAGATGTATCTCGACCGCAACGGCGAGGTCGTAGCAGGCGCCTCGCGCGAAGGTGCGAAAGCTGCGTCAATTCCCGGTACACCGGCGGCACTCGCCTGGCTTTCGAAGCGATACGGCAATTTTCCGCTCATAAAGACGATGGCGCCGGCAATGGCTTATGCCCGCGACGGCTTTTCAACCAACGCGCGCTACGCCCGTATCGCACGCATGCGGCAAGGGCTGCTGCGCGACAACGAATCCGCGGCGAGCATTTTTCTCGATAGGGGTGAGCCGCCTATGCATGGCTTTCGCCTGCGCCAGCCCGCGCTTGCCCGCACTTTGGCGGCGCTCGCACGTTACGGTCATGCCGGTTTTTACGATGGCCGGGTCGCCGACGAGCTGGTGCGGTCGGTCAACGCAGCAGGCGGCATCTGGCAAAAAGAAGATCTCGACAGTTATCGCGTCATCGAACGAGCGCCAGCGCGCATTACCTACCGCGGGCTTGATATCACCACGGCATCGCTGCCTTCGGCCGGCGGTGCGACGCTCGCGCAAAGCCTGAACATTCTGGAAACGCTGCCGCTTGCCGAAACCAACGGGGCAACGCGAGCCCACCTCGTCGTCGAGGCATTGCGCCGCGCCTATCATGACCGGGCGCGCTATCTTGGCGATCCCGATTTCATCGATGCGCCCATGGGGCGCCTGTCGAGCGAAACTTATGCCGCGACACGCGCAGCCTCGATCGATCCGCGGCAGGCGACGCCGAGCGCGGTACTCGCTCAAATCGATTCGATGCCTGTCGAAGGTACCGACACTTCGCATTTCTCGATCATCGATGCAGCCGGCAATCGCGTCGCTGCAACGTTGAGCATCAACAACTTGTTCGGCTCGGGCATCGTCGCCGGAGACACCGGCGTGCTGCTGAATAACGAGATGGATGATTTCGCCGTGAAGCCGGGCGCGGCCAATACCTATCGACTGACCGGCGACGAAGCCAACGCGATCGAGCCCGGCAAGCGGCCGCTATCATCGATGTCGCCGACTTTCGTCGAGGATGCGCGCGGCGTGCTGATCCTCGGCAGCAGCGGCGGCTCACGCATCATGAGCCAGGTGCTGCTGGCGATTCTCGATTATGCCCGGCCAGGTCCGGTCGATGTCGTTGGCATTGTCGGTGCGCCACGCTACCATCATCAATATCTGCCCGACCGCATCGATATCGAGCCGGAAGGGCTCCCCGCCGAGTGGGTCACCTCGCTTGAAGCCAAAGGACACAGCGTGCATCGCGTCAACCGGAAGTGGGGCAATATGCAGGCAGTTTGGCTGAGTAAAAAAACCGGTCAGTCGATTGCGGTGGGCGACCCGCGGACGGCAGCCGGCTGGGCAGGCTGGTTCTAGTGTCCTGCCACTAGCCGAACGCGCGCCGATGAAAACCACCTTTCTCGATTTCGAACAGCCGATCGCCGAGCTCGAAGCCAAAATCGACGAGCTGCGTTATGTGCAGGATGATTCGGCGCTCGACATTTCGGAAGAAATCGATCGTCTGCAAAAAAAGAATCAGACGCTGACGAAGTCGATCTACGGTAAGTTAAACGCGTGGCAGATCTCGCAGGTCGCTCGTCATCCGCAGCGCCCTAATACACTCGATTACCTGCAGCACATCTTCACCGACTTCGAAGAATTGCACGGCGACCGGAGTTTTGCCGACGATCATGCGATCGTCGGCGGGCTGGCGCGGCTCGGCGGCCAAAGCGTGATGGTCATCGGGCATCAAAAAGGCCGCGATACCAAGGAGAAAATCTTCCGCAATTTCGGCATGCCGCGACCCGAGGGTTACCGCAAGGCGCTGCGCCTGATGCGGCTTGCCGAGAAGTTCGCAATCCCGGTATTCACGCTGATCGACACACCCGGCGCTTATCCGGGCGTGGGCGCGGAGGAGCGCGGCCAGTCGGAGGCAATAGGTCGCAACCTGTACGTCATGGCTGAATTGAAGACGCCGATCATTTGCACCGTGATCGGCGAAGGCGGCTCGGGCGGCGCGCTGGCAGTCGGCGTCGGCGATGCGATGTTGATGCTGCAATACGCGACCTATTCGGTGATCTCGCCTGAAGGCTGCGCGTCAATTCTCTGGAAAAGCGTCGATAAAGCGCCCGAGGCCGCCGAAACGCTGGGCATTACGGCGACGCGTTTGAAAACGCTGGGCTTGATCGACAAGATCGTGGCCGAGCCCCTGGGCGGCGCGCACCGCGATCCGGAAACCATAATACAAACCTTGAAAAGAATGCTGGGCGATACGCTGCGCCAGCTCAAGGATAAGCCGATCGACGAGTTGCTGAAAGCGCGGTATGCGCGGCTGATGGCTTATGGCAAATTCAAAGAAGTCGCAGTCAAGTGATCGGCCGAATGTCGCGCTGCCGGACCTGCCGGATCCGTTGGTCGATGCGAAAAGCGTATTAAGGAAATGGGTCAAAGAAGGCGATAAGCTTGTTCTCGGCCTGAGCGGCGGCATCGACTCGGTGGTCGCGCTCGATGTTCTCGATCTGCTGCGCGAGCCTCACGGTTTCTCGCTGTCCGCGGTCCACATCGATCATCAGATCAGCGCTAACTCTCCAAGGTGGGCTGATTTCTGCGCCAGGCTTTGCAGCGCGCGCGGCATCGACTTTCGAAGTGTCTCGGTAAATATCGATGCGGCTGGAGGCGGTACGGAAGCTGCGGCGCGCAAGGCGCGTTATGGCGTGTTTGCCGAGCAAGATGCCGACTTCATCATCACCGCCCATCACCTCGACGATCAGGCCGAGACCTTGCTGCTGCAGTTGCTGCGCGGCGCGGGCCTGAAGGGTGCGAGCGCCATACCTGAAATCAGGGAGTTATCGCGCGCGCTCAAAGGCCGGGCGCCGCGTTTGTTGCGGCCATTCCTGAATGTCGCCCGCCGCGAGTTCGAAGCTTATGCACGCGGCAAAAATCTGATCTGGATCGACGACGAGAGCAACGACAACACGTCGTTCGATCGCAACTATGTGCGACATTGCATCTTCCCTATCGTCGAGCGGCGTTTTCCCGGCTATCGCACCACGTTCGCGCGGGCAAGCCGGCATTTCGCCACGGCTTCCGCGTTGCTCGATGAGCTCGCCGAATGCGACGCGGCGGATGCCATGTCCGCAGGCGCTTTACGAATCGATGCATTGTGCAGGCTGGAACAAGCCCGCGCTAACAATCTGCTGCGCTTTTTTCTGGCTCGCGCCGGCCTGATCCTGCCCAGCGCCGTCAAGCTCGACGAGATCGTTCGGCAATGCCGCTGCAGCAGTGACGACAGCCGTCTCTTGATCGAGTTGGGTGATCGGCAATTACGCCGTTTTGAAGGTTCGCTACGCCTCGAACCTGCGTGTACGGTTGCGTCATTCGTTGTTGGCTGGAGCGGCGAAGCGCGGCTCGAGCTTCCCGCGGGCGCCGGCGTGCTGCTGATGAAAAAAAGTATCGGCGCCGGCATCGATGCGCAACGGCTGGAGCAGCACGCGGTGACGGTCAGAACGCGATGCGGCGGCGAGCGTCTGCAGCCCGACTGCAAGCGCCCGCGCCGTACCTTGAAGAATCTGCTGCAGGAAAATCGTGTGCCGCCATGGCAACGCGCGCGGATGCCGCTGCTGTTCTGCGGCGAAACCCTGGTGTGGGCGCCAGGGCTGGGAGTCGAGTGTGCGTATCAGACAGCGGCGGGTGAACCGGGCGTCATTCCGGAGTGGCAGGGCAGCGCTGCGGCGCGAGAAGCAGAATGACGCGCCACAACCCGCGTTCCGTTGAAGCAGAATGACGCGCCACAACTCGCGTTCAGTTAGGGGACAGAAACCACAGCGTCTGGTTGTGACGTAGTGTTACCGGTAGTATCATTGCCAAGTGACACGTGCCGCTAAGACGCTCTCCCAAATGAAAGCCAATCCGCTGGATTGGCGGATCGAGAGCCTGAAGTCGGTCGCAGAGGCGTTCGAAGTGAAGTTCCTTCAGCCGGGTGGAAGTCATGTGATCTTCCGCCATGCAAACGGCGCGATGCTCAGCGTTCCTGCCCGCCGGCCCATCAAGCCCGTATACATCCGCAAGTTCGTGCGCTTGATCGAAGAGGGAACTGCCGAATGAAGAAGGCCACAGTAGAGTATCCGTTCGAGGTCCGCCCTCTGTCGAAGGATGAGGGCGGAGGGTTTGCCATCTCCTTTCCCGACCTTCCGGGGTGCTGGTCTGACGGCGCCACTCCGGAGCAGGCGATCGAAAATGGTCGCGATGCGCTGGTCTCCTGGCTGGCCGTGGCCAAGGAGTTCGGCGACGAGATTCCGAGGTCCTTTTCGGCAGTGAGCGGGCGGTTCGTCCAGCGAGTACCCCGCTCCTTGCACGCCCAGCTCATCGCGAGGGCCAAGGCTGAGGGGGTATCGCTCAATACGCTCGTTGTGTCCCTGGTGGCGGAGGGTATCGGACGTCGACAAGAGGGCCGGGCGATTCGTCGTCCAACTACGCGCTCGACACGGTCGCGCGCAAAAACGGCGCGCGCCGGCTAGCTCACACGGTTAGCGGTCACGAGACACATGTCCTTCCACCACGTACTCGTCTCGGTCGAG
>JACMKV010000025.1 GCA_014379915.1 Burkholderiales bacterium | reverse complement strand
TCGCGGCATCCGTCCGGCGCCCGGCTATCCGGCGTGTCCGGATCACACTGAGAAAGAAGCGCTGTTCAAGCTATTGGATGCGGCGAGGAATGCAGACATCACCCTGACCGAAAGCTTTGCGATGCTGCCCGCCGCGGCGGTATCGGGATTCTATTTTTCGCATCCCGATTCGGCGTATTTTGCGACTGGCAAAATAGATCGCGATCAGGTCGAAGATTATGCGAAGCGGAAAGGAATGGAGTTGGCTGTCATAGAGCGCTGGTTGGCGCCGGTCCTCGCGTATGAAAGCTAGCTGCCCCCATGGGAAGACTTGGTTTCATAAGGCTCGCGCTTCATAAAGCGCTAAATATTTCCAGCGGTGGTCCGCCTATCCCGAGCTCGGCCGGCCTAGTGTTCTGTCCAAAACGCCCGCCCCGCCACTGCGCGTCGGCCCCTCCTCAGAAAGGAGAGGAGAATGTACAGCGCCGAACAATTGCCTCCTCCCTCCCCTAGTTTTCGAGGAGGGGCCGACGCGTAGCGCGAGGGTGGTTAGGATATCGAGGCATAGCGCATTTACAGCACGACTCTGCTTCCTGTCGCGGAGCTACAGACCGCGATTCCGGCCCCTCAATTCCGGATCGGGCCCAACCTGCAGTTTATCCGCCTGCTCCTGCTTTGTGATCACTGCGTTTTTCGGAACGACGACGCCATCGCGCAGAGTGACGCCGACTACCAGCGCGCCAGTCAATATGGTCACGTTATCCCCGACTTTGGAGCGGAACAGCACCGCGTCATCATCGATCGTCAAGCCATCGCCGACTTCGAGCGGGCCGTGGAAAACGATGTTGTCCTCGGTGCTCAGGTTCTTGCCGATCTTGATGCTGGTGCCTTTTAGCGCGTGAAACGTGACGCGATCTTCGATCTCGGCATTTTCGCCGATTTCGATCGGCGTTCCTTCGTCGGCGCGAATAGAAGTGCGTCGGCCTATGGTGCTGTTGTCGCCAACTCGTACATCGCCGACGAGGCGCGCGAACGGTTCGATTTGCACGTTTTTGCCCAAGGTCGGTTTTTTCTGCTCAGGATTGAACGAAGTTTTCGGCGCCGGGCTGATCCCGGTCACGGCATCGAAACCCTGTTCCTCGAACAGCTCGCTGTAGTGCTCGGCGAACTCTTCGTTGACTTCGAGCACTTCACGCTGGAATTCGGATTCTGCGTCGGTTTTCAGCGGCAGCGCGTCGGCCGCGGCCTGGGTCGTGATCTCTGCGCCAATCGGGACCAGGCGATTTTTACCGATCCGTACATTGGATAACCGGGCGCCGTGTAAAACGAACGCGCCGTCGCCCAGCACCACGTTGTCCAGACGCGCGCGGAAGCCGATGAAGGTAAAATTACCGATACTCGAATTCTGGATCACCGCCTGATGCGCGATGCTGACCTCATCCTTGACGCGGCTCGAGACCTTGCCGCAGCGAGTTGGAGGCGCGGGCAGATTGCGCAGCGCCAGGAACAGAACGTTGTCTTGCATATTGGTTTTGGAGCCGATGCAAATCTTTGTGCCAGGATCGGCGCGCAGCACGGTATTACCCGCGATGAACACGTCTTGGCCCAAAGATATCTCGCCAAAGCGTTCGACCAGCGGACTGATGAAACTGTCGTTGATCGTGATTTCAACCGGGTTTTGGAGGGTGACGGTCGCATCTGATTTCCGCTTGTCGTCATCCGCTCGGGCGAAGCTCGTTGCTTGAAATAAAAGCATGCTGGCGGCAATCGCCGTGAGGGCGAATTTGTCCATGTTGATCTCCTTCGAGTTGGTGCTTGATGGGAAGGTTCGGGGAGCCGAACCGCGGGTCAGGGCCTTCCTTGATGGAAAGGCACTGAAAGATCAACCGCAGGGGATGCGGAGGGCGTTACAACGAAAGGATACCCTTCTTGCAGTATGCGTGTCACCTGCATTTCTCAGCTTCGATCGTTGCCAAGCGTAGACTTACCATCAGTTCACCCGGACCACAGCGGCGGTTGGCCGTGTATTCAATGTCATAAAAATCCCGATATGAGACTTTTCAAAAATATTGTTCTGGCAGGATGGATCGCTGTCAGCCCGGGCCTCGTTCAGGCCCACGAACCCGCGCTGCGCTACAACGTCGTCGAACTCCAGGCCGACGCGCAGCGCGAGGTGCAGAACGACACGATGACCGCGACGCTGTTCGTCGAGCAGAACGGCTTCGAACCGGCACAGGTTGCGGACAGCGTGAACAAGGTCGTCAATCAGGCGTTGAAAACCGCGAAAGAATTCGGGGGCGTTACGGTCAAAAGCGGCTACACCCAGACCTATCCGGTCTATGGCAAGAACAACCAGTTGCAGGGCTGGCGCATGCGCTCCGAGCTGCGGCTGGAGACGAAGAATTTCGCGGCCGGGTCGAAGTTGATCGGCAAACTGCAATCGAGCATGCAACTGGCGGAGATGGGCTTTTCGGTGTCGGACGAGGCGCGCCGCAAAGCCGAGAACGAGTTGGTGACCGAGGCGATTGCGAGGTTTCGTGAACGCGCCGATATCGCCAGGCAAGCGCTCGATGGCGGCGCCTACAAGATCCAGCGCTTGAGCATCAATACCGGTGGCCGGCAGCCGATTCGTCCTTTTCTGGCGCGCGCCGAAGCCAGAAGCATGGACGTCGCAGCGCCGGACGTTCAGGCCGGCACGAGTGAAGTGACCGTGTCGGCAAACGGGGCGATTGAAATCGATTAGGTGGGAGCCGGTCGCATCCCAAGCCGTCTTTGCGAGCGAAGCGCGGCAATCTCTGTTTTGTCTTCCAGCGGTCGAGTTGTACGGGCCGGAAATAAGGTCGAGATTGCTTCCCCGCTTCCGCGGGAGCGCTGGAAGCTCCCGCAAAGCACAACACCCTTCCAAGAAGTAACGCTTTTACTATCGATAAAGATCATATGCACATCCATATCCTCGGTATTTGCGGGACATTCATGGGCGGTGTTGCCGTACTCGCGCAGCAAAGCGGGCACAAAGTCACGGGTTGCGACGCCAACGTATATCCGCCGATGAGCACGCAGTTGCAGGAACAGGGCATAGAGCTGATCGAAGGTTTCGATCCGGCGCAGATCGATGTCAAGCCCGACGCCTTTGTTATCGGCAATGTCGTGACGCGAGGCAATCCGCTGATGGAGGAAATCCTGAATCGCGGGCTGCCATTCATTTCCGGACCGCAATGGCTGGCCGAGAATGTGTTGCACGGCAAGTGGGTGCTTGCGGTCGCTGGGACCCATGGCAAGACGACGACATCGTCGATGTTGGCCTGGATCCTCGAGTATGACGGTCGGAAGCCGGGATTCCTGATCGGGGGTGTGCCGCAAAACTTCGGGCTGTCGGCGCGGCTGCCGGGAGAGGAAAGCCCATTTTTCGTGATCGAAGCCGATGAGTACGACACTGCTTTTTTCGACAAACGATCGAAATTCGTCCATTACCTGGCGAGAACAGCGGTGCTAAACAACCTGGAATTCGATCATGCCGACATCTTCGCTGATCTTGCTGCTATCGAGCAGCAATTTCACCATTTCGTCCGCATACTCCCCAGCTCTGGTCTGGTCGTCGCCAATGGCACGGAGGATAGCTTGAAGCGCGTGCTGGCCAAGGGGTGCTGGACACCGGTCGAGGGGCTCGGGGTCGAGGAGGGCTGGCAAGCTGAAGTGCGAGAAGCCGAAAGTCTCGCGATTTCGTTTGCAGGCAAGTGTCAGGGCGTCCTGACGTGGGATTTGCTGGGCGAGCACAATCGAATGAACGCCCTCGCCGCGTTGGCTGCCGCCCGCCACGCCGGCGTCCCGGTCGCTACCGGAATTGCAGCGCTTAGTGCGTTTCAAAACGTGAAGCGCCGGATGGAAGTGCGCGGTGTGATCGACGGCGTCACCGTCTATGACGATTTCGCCCATCACCCGACCGCTATTCGCCACACGCTGGCGGGGCTGCGGCAAAAAGTCGGCGCTGCGCGCGTGCTCGCAGTCCTCGAACCGCGCTCGAACACGATGAAAATGGGCGTCTGGCGCGATGATCTTGGCCACAGTCTGGCCTACGCCGACCACGTGTTTTGCTACACGGCCAATCTGGGCTGGGATGTGCATGGCGCGCTGGCGCCGCTAGGAAGCAAGCTGAGTCTGCACGGCGAGTTACCGGAACTGGTCGAAAGCATCGTTGCGGCCGCGCGAGCCGGCGACCACGTGCTCATCATGAGTAATGGCGGCTTCGGCGGCATTCACGAAAAGCTGCTGAAGGCGCTGCAAAGCGCGGCCACACCGAGCGCGAAGCGTGCCTGATTTTTCGGGCTTGATTTCTCAGATCGGCGCTTGATCCTTTATCTGCACGGCTTCAACAGCTCGCCGTCGTCTTTCAAGGCGCGCGTCTTCGCCGAGCGCCTGCGACGGCTCGGCCGCGGCGATGAGTTCGTCTGTCCGGCTCTGCCCGTTTCGCCGATGTTGGCGATTCGCGTGGCGGAAGACGCTATCGAGCGTCATGTCGGCGAGCCGATCGGTCTGGTCGGCAGTTCGATGGGCGGCTATTACGCGACCTGGCTGGCAGAGAAGTACGGTCTGAAAGCAGCGCTGGTGAACCCGGCGGTGCAACCGTACGCGTTGCTGCGCGATTTTATCGGCGTGCAGAAAAACTTTCACAGCGTCGCACAATTGACATTGCAACTCGTCGAGCAATTACGCCAATTCGATGTCGCGAAGGTAAGCAAACCCGAGCGCTATCTGCTGTTGACCCAGACCGGCGACAAGGTGCTCGACTACCGCGCCGCAGTAAAGAAGTACTACGGCGCGCGCCAAGTCGTGATCGACGGCGGCGACCACAGCTTTGTCGGTTTCGAGCAATACATCACGCCGATTCTCGAATTTCTCGAAAAAAATTAGCTGGCGTCTGCTTCGCGACCCGAAGGCGGAGCGCGCAGCGGCTGCGGTATAATCGCGCTGGTTTTTTCGGTCCCCGTTTTTGGTTTTCGGTCACCGGCGTCTCGCCTCTTTCCAATCATGAATGTTTTTTACGAAGAAGACGGCAGCTTCAAGGTCGGCGCCGTGCTCGCCGACAACAATTCGTCGCTGCAAGTCGAGGCGCCGCACGGCAAGCGCAGCAAGATCAAGTCGAACGCGGTGCTGCTGCATTTCGAGCAGCCGTCGTTGCCGGAATTCATGCCGCTCGCCAACGGCGTTGCCGAAGAAATCGATACGGACTTTTTGTGGGAATGCTCACCGCAGGCCGAGTTCTCGTTCGAGGAACTCGCCCACGAATACTTCGGCGGCAAGCCGCGCCCGGTCGAAGCCGCCGGCGTTCTGATTCGGCTGCATACCGCTCCGGTTCATTTTTACAAGAAAGGCCGCGGCCATTACAAGGCGGCGCCGCCCGAATCGCTTAAATCAGCGCTTGCGGCGATCGAGAAAAGAAGGTTGCAGGCAGCGGAGCAGGAGCGGCTGGCAAATCAGTTGGCCAACTTCACGTTTCCCGAGGAATTCAGGCCACACCTGCAGCAGCTGCTTTATGCGCCCGACAAGAACACGCTGATCTACAAGGCGCTCGAAGCCGCGCGCGCGGCAACCCAGATGACAGTGCCGCGCCTGCTCGAAAAATGCGGCGCGTTGCCGTCGGCGCACGACTATCACTTCGATCGTTTTCTGTTCGAGTTTTTTCCGACCGGCGTCGAGTTTGCAGATTTGCCGAAAGCTTTGCCGCAAGATTTGCGGGAACTGCAGGCGCCGGACGATCTGCCGCTTGCCGAGGTTCGCGCATTCAGTATCGACGACACGACGACGACCGAAATCGACGATGCGTTTTCGGTCGTCGCATTGCCGGCCGGCGGCTGGCGCGTCGGCATCCATATCGCAGCGCCCGCGCTCGGCTTCAGCGCCGATTCGGCGATCGACGCGGCCGCACGCCAGCGCTTGTCGACCGTCTATATGCCTGGGCGCAAAATCACGATGCTTCCCGAGCACGTGGTCCAGCCGTTTTCGTTGACGGCCGATCAGGTTCGGCCGGCGATATCGCTGTACCTTCACCTTGCCGCCGACTATTCGATAACGGCATCCGAGAGCCGTCTCGAAAGAGTCAGCATCGCCGCCAATCTGCGCCACGACAGCCTCGAAGCGCTGTTCAACGAAATGTCGATTGCGAACAACGAGCGCGAATACCCGTTCGCCGAGCAACTGCATGTGCTTTGGCAGCTCGCCAACAGGCTGGAGCAGGGCCGCGGCAAGAGCGCGGCTCCGCAAAATTCCGACTACAGCTTTTATGTAGAGAATGACCGCATCAGTATCGTCGAACGGCGCCGCGGTTCGCCGGTCGACAAGGTCGTCGCCGAACTGATGATTTTCGCCAACGCCGAATGGGGACGCCAGCTTGCCGAACACGGCATCGGCGCGATCTACCGCGCGCAAGGTAACGGCAAGGTGAAAATGACGACCGAGCCGCTGCCGCATCAGGGGCTCGGTGTTGCCCAATACGTGTGGGCGAGTTCGCCGCTGCGCCGCTATGTCGACCTGATCAATCAGCGCCAGTTGATTTCGTGGATTACAAAAACGCCGGCCAGCTACAGCAACGACAGCGATGAATTGCTGACTGCAATGCGCGATTTCGAGCTGACTTATGCGGCCTATGGCGACTTTCAGAAAACCATGGAACGCTATTGGTGCCTGCGCTGGCTGATCCAGGAAAACGTCGAGTCGAGTGGAGCTTGCGTCGTCAGGGAGAATCTGGTCAAGCTCGATCACCTCCCGCTGTTCGTGCGCGCGCCGTCGCTGCCCGATCTGCATCCCGGGACCGAGGTCGAAGTCGAGGTAGCCCAAATCGACCTATTCGAGCTTACCTTGTCGTGCCGGTTCATACGCAAAACCAGACCAGAATTCGCGTCCCTGATTACTTAAAGTATTGTGCGAAGTTTGTGCGCAGACTATGCTTTGCGGTTTCGTAAAGTTGCGGCGTGAAGTCCTTGAGTAAGCGCCGCTCCCGACATCGCGAGTTGACCGATCTGCATGAAAAAGGCACTTTCCGCGACCAAAGCCAGACTTGGCCCGCGCGCTGATGGCGGCATCACCGGTCGTCCGGCTGGAAAGGTTCATCGATTTCCCGATGGGGCGGCCGTTATCGATATGTCGAGCCCATCGACGTTTGCCGACCGCATGCTGGGCATAGCACTCGCACTGTCGATCGCTTTGCACGGCGCGTTTTTGCTCGTGCATTTCAAGGCGCCGGACAAAAAGAGGGAAAGGAATTTCACGCCGCCGCTTGAAGTCGTGCTGGTCAACAGCAAATCGGCGGTCACGCCGCCGAAAGCCGATACGCTGGCGCAGACCAATCTAGATGGCGGCGGCAATACCGACGCCAAGCGGCGCGCCAAGAGCCCGTTGCCGGCGCAACCGACGCCAAAACCGAAGCCCGAGCCAGCCCTGAACGCGCAATCCAAGCGCGTCGAACAGCTTGAGAAGCAGGCAAAAAAGCTGATGACGCAGGTGCAGGCCAAGCCGAAAGTCGAGCAGCCCGAGCCGAAACCCGAAGAGCAGCCGGAAAAGGTAGAAGAGCCAAAAAGAGCCGTCGACCTGATCCAGAGGAGCATGGAAATCGCCCGCCTCGAAGCGCAGATCAACAAGGATTGGGACAATTACCAGCAGCGTCCGAAGCGCAAATTTATCGGCGCCCGCACCAAGGAATTCCGCTTCGCGCGCTATGTCGAGGACTGGCGCGCCAAGGTCGAGCGCATCGGCAACCTGAATTACCCGGACGAGGCGCGCCGCGACAAGATCAAAGGCAGCCTGCAATTGACGGTTTCGATCCGTGCCGACGGCAGCGTTGAATACGCCGAAATAAACCGCTCGTCCGGTCACAAACTACTCGATTCGGCAGCGCTGCGCGTGATCCAGCTGGCAACGCCGTTTGCTGCTTTTCCGGCCGATATTTCGCGCGATACCGACATTGTCGTCATTACGAGAACCTGGACGTTCACTCGCGCCGATCAGCTGCAAAGCGAGTAACACTCTCCAGCCGCTGCCGTTTCGGACGTCTCAACGGTTCCCAACATGACCGATCGCTACGCTGTCATCGGCAATCCGGTTGCGCACAGCTTGTCGCCGGCGATCCATGCCGAATTCGCGCGCCAGACCGGCCAGGATATTGCCTATACCAAGCTACACGCCGAGCTGGGCGAATTCGCCGCCGCCGTTCGACAATTTCAAGCCGGCGGCGGCAAAGGCTTGAACGTGACCGTGCCGTTCAAGCGTGAAGCCTGCGAACTCGCGACCCGTGTGAGCGGACGCGCGCAGAGAGCCGGCGCAGTCAATACACTGGTTTTTGCTGGCGAGGGAATCGCGGGCGACAACACCGATGGCGTTGGCTTGGTGCGCGATCTGCAGACAAATCTCGGCTTCGAAATGGGCGGTCGCCGCGTGCTGATTCTGGGCGCCGGCGGCGCCGCGCGCGGCATCGTAGCGCCGCTACTCGAAGCAGGTCCGGCTCAGCTTGCGATCGCCAATCGCACGTTCGAGACCGCAAAAAAGCTTTGCGGTGAATTCAGCCCGGAGGTGATGATCGATGCCGGCAGTCCTACCGGCAATTCGACGCAGCCCAGATTGACTGCTCACCGCTTGGAAGCGCTTCCAACCGAGGGCTTCGATCTGGTCATCAACGCTACATCGAGCAGTCTGACGGGCGCTGACCTCGGGCTCATCGAAAGCGTGTTCGCGCCCGATGCGCTCGCTTACGACCTCATGTACGGCAAGGGGCTGACGCCGTTTCTGGGCTTTGCCCAGCACCACGGTGCGCGCGTTGCCGACGGGCTCGGCATGCTGGTCGAGCAAGCTGCCGAATCGTTCTTTATCTGGCGCGGCGTGCGCCCTGAAACGCAAAGCGTCATCGCGGCGATCGGCGGCCGCGCGCGATTTGCGTTTGGCCGACCCGGCTATACCAGCGGCCGGAGCTGATCCAGGCATGGCACGCTCTGCCCGGCGCGTTAGCGTGCGCGGCTTCTGGCGATGCCGCACGTCCGTCCCAGTCTGGACGTTGCGCGCCGCCCTCCTGATCACTGCCATCATCCTTGCCTACCAGCTATGGATTTTGTTTCACATCTTTTGGTGGGTTGAGCATAATCCGTCGTCGAGCGCGTTCATGGAAGCGCGCCTCAATGCCTTGCAGGACCGCAAGCCCGCGGCCGAACTTGCGCAGCAGTGGGTGCCATACGAGCGCATTTCGATTCATCTGAAGCGCGCGTTGATCGCGGCCGAAGACGCCAGATTTAGCGATCACGAAGGGTTCGACTGGGACGGTATTCAGCATGCGATCGACACGAATCTCCGGCGCGGTCGTCTCGCCGCCGGCGGCTCGACGATCAGTCAGCAGCTCGCAAAAAACCTTTTTCTGTCGAGCCAACGCACGCCGTGGCGTAAAGCGCAGGAAGCCATAATCACGTTGATGCTGGAAAAGATTATGAGCAAGCGGCGGATTTTTGAAATCTATCTGAATGTGATCGAATGGGGCGATGGCGTGTTTGGCGCCCAGGCTGCGGCTCGCCATTACTTCGCCGTATCAGCGGCGCAATTGTCGCGGCAACAGGCGGCACGGCTTGCCGCGATGGCGCCGAACCCCCGGTTTTACGATAATCACCGCGGCTCCCGGCACTTGGCCCGCAAAACTGCGATCATTCTGCAGCGCATGGAGGCGGCTGAGCTGCCCTGAGCTGCCCTGA
>JACMKV010000203.1 GCA_014379915.1 Burkholderiales bacterium | reverse complement strand
CCTACGTTATTCAATGACATTCAATGCCCCTTTAGCAAAGAGGGTGCCCGAAAAATAACAGCTGTGCACGGCGCGTTTAGTACGGATGATGCGCGCCGCACTGTTTTAGTTTGGAGCATATGTTAGATTAACGAGCAATCAGCCAACCCTCGGGAAACCTATGGAACCGTCGAGCGTTGATCCCGCCTTAAACGTAAAACGCGCCCGCGCGCAACTGCAGGATCGCGGCGAAATTCCGGAAGGCCTGCTTCCCGAGGCTATTAGGCGGTCGTGGAAACGTTGCCTGACCATGGGGCTAAACGCGCAAGAGAGCGCCGCGGCTGACGCCCCGGCCGAGAATTTTGCCGATATCACCGAATGCAATCGCCTGCTGATCACGCATGCGCAACCGGTAATGGAAAATCTGCGCGAGCAGATCGAAAATACCCATAGCACCGTCATCCTGACCGACGCCCACGGCTTGATTCTGCGCTCGCTCGGCGACTCGGATTTTATGCACAAGGCAGCGCGCGTGGCGCTGCAACCGGGTGTCGTCTGGGACGAAAGCAACAAGGGCACGAACGCAATCGGCACCGCACTTTTCGAGCAACGCCCGGTGCTGGTTCATGGCGGCGAGCACTTTGTCAGCAGCAACGCCTGCCTGACCTGTTCGGCCTCGCCGATCTGCAATCCGCAAGGCGCCATTGTCGGTGCGCTGGATGTCTCTGGCGATCACCGCAGTTGCCAGCAGCACACGCTGGCACTGGTTCGCATGTCCGTGCAGATGATCGAGAACCGCTTGTTTCGCGAAGACTTTTTCGATTGCGTATATCTGCGCTTTCACACCCGCCCGGAGTTCATCGGCACCTTGTGCGAGGGGATCGCAGTGTTTTCGGCCGATGGTCATTTCGTTTCGGCCAACCGCAGCGCGATATTTCAGCTCGGAATCGACCTGCCGAAATTGCGCGAAATGCCGTTTTCCGCGCTGTTTGATCTTCCGTTCGAGACCTTGTTTAAGGAAGCAAGCGCCACCCGGCCGCTGGCATTACAAATGCACAATGGTGTACGCGTCCTCGGCTTGCCGGAATTCGGAACCGAGTTGCTGCGGCGGCGCAAGACGATACCTCGCTTCAAGCAACCCGCAGCAAGGGCAAGGACGCCGCGAGATTTGGAAGTGCATATGCTCGCGTCTTTGAATCATGGCGATGCGTGCATGGCGTCTGCGATCGAGAAGGCGAGAAAGGTTTTGGGCCGCGATATCGCGTTGTTGATAATCGGCGAAACCGGGACGGGCAAAGAGCTTTTCGCGCGCGCGTTTCATAACGATAGTCCACGCCGAGCGGGTCCTTTCGTGGCGGTCAACTGCGCGGCGATTCCCGATGGACTGATTGAATCCGAACTGTTCGGCTACGAGGAGGGCGCATTTACCGGCGGCCGCCGTAAAGGCGCACCGGGCAAGCTGGTTCAGGCCGATCGCGGAACGCTGTTCCTGGATGAAATCGGCGACATGCCGCTGCCGATGCAGGCGCGGCTTCTGCGGGTGCTGCAGGAGCGTACCGTCACCCCGCTCGGCGGCGTCAAATGCTTGCCGGTAGATATTGCGGTGATTTGCGCGAGCAACCGGAATCTGCGTGATCTGATCAGCAAAGGGCAGTTCCGTGAGGATCTTTATTACCGGCTGAATGGTCTCGTGGTGACGCTGCCGCCGCTGCGCGACCGCTCAGACATCGCTAAACTGGCGTCCCTTCTGGTCGTAAATGAAAGTCGTGGCAGGCTGCAGGCGAGCATTCATCAGGAAGTGACGCGCCTGTTCGAAAGCCATCCGTGGCCCGGTAATATCAGGCAGCTCGCCACCCTGCTACGCACGGCAATTGCGATGCTCGGCAATGATGCGGTGATTACTCGTGCGCATCTTTCAGATGATTTTCTCGAAGATGCAATCGACAAGCCAGCCGTCAGCATGACACGGGACAAGCTTGCGCTCGACGAGAGCAGCATCGGCAGTCTCGACGCGCTGGAGAAATGCGCGAGACGTAAAATGGTTGAAATTTATGACGGCAACATTTCAGCGGCCGCACGCCATCTGGGTATCAGCCGCAATACGCTGTACCGTAAGCTGAAAAGCGCGTAGCGCTGGTCCGCTGCCGGCAAACAAAAAAACCGGCCCAAAGGCCGGTTTTTTTTGAGCGAAACGAAACGAAATCTGGATCAGTTGGCAGCAACCTGCTTGCCGCTGAACAGCTTGAACACCCAGACCGAACCGCCCTGGTTCAGAAAACTGACCCGCTTCGCCACCTCGCCGCCCCACAACGGAACCGCGCCGCCCCAGCCCGAGACCACGGCGATATACTGCTCGCCGTCCATGTCCCAGGTAACCGGGGGTGCGACGACGCCTGAGCCGGTCTGGAAATTCCACAATTCCTTGCCTGTCTTCGCGTCGAAAGCCTTCAGATGACCTTCGGGTGTGCCAGTAAATACCAGGCCGCCCTTGGTCGTCATCACGCCGCCCCACAGCGGCGAATTGTTTTTGTATTCCCAGACGATTTTGCCAGTCTTCGGATCCAGCGCGCGCAGAGCGCCGATGTAGTCTTCGTTGAGCGGCTTGATCGTGAAGCCGGCGCCGAGGAAGGCTGCGCCTTTCTTGTAGGAAATAGGTTCGTTCCAGATGTCCATGCCCCATTCATTCGCCGGGATGTTGAACAAACCGGTATCCGGACTGTACGCGGTCTGCTGCTGGTTCTTGGCGCCCAGGAATCCAGGCGCGGCGAACACGGTTGCACCT
>JACMKV010000202.1 GCA_014379915.1 Burkholderiales bacterium | reverse complement strand
TACACGGCGTTCAGGCCGAGCCGATTGGCGATCGGCGCGTAGATTTCCAGAGTTTCGCGAGCGATGCGGCGCTGTTCTTCCGGCTGCATTGCAGTCAACGTGCGCATATTGTGCAAACGATCAGCCAGCTTGATCAGGATCACGCGAACATCGCGCGCCATCGCCAGCAGCATCTTGCGGAAGTTTTCGGCCTGCGCGTCTTCAGCGCTCTGGAACTCTATCTTGTCGAGCTTGCTGACGCCATCGACGAGTTCGGCAACGCGCTTGCCGAACTTGGCGGAAATCTGTTCCTTGGTGACGGTCGTGTCTTCGACGACATCGTGCAGTAGTGCGGCCGCTAGCGCTTGCGCATCGAGATGCCACTGCGCGAGGATTTTGGCGACTGCCAGCGGGTGCGAGATGTAAGGATGGCCGGTCCTGCGGAATTGTCCTTCGTGTGCGGATTCGCTGAACTGGTAAGCGGTTTCGAGCTGAGCAACGTCCTCGGGCTTCAGATAGGCGGACAACTCCCTGAACAACAGCACCGCTTCGGACACGGTTCACTCCGGTCGACGATTACCCGCGTGGTTTGGTACTAAGGCAAAACCGCGGCCGCGCTATGCGCTGGGACGATGGGCGCGCGGCGACTGAAACGGAGAATAAGACAAACGTTTTCAAGTTTAGCGAACGTCGCTGCTAACTCAGGCCTGCCCTTTATTCAAAATCTCGACGCCGACCTTGCCGAGCGCTATTTCGCGCAACGCAACCACGGTCGGCTTGTCGTTATTGGTTTCCACCATCGGCGTCGCCCCGGTCGCGATCTGGCGTGCGCGAAAAGTCGCGGCCAGCGTCAGTTCGAATCGGTTCGGAATATAGTGCAAACAGTCGTCAACGGTGATGCGGGCCATGGTTTTCCTTGTTCGGTTGAGCTGCCAGCCCTGGTGTCTCCAATTGCTGCAGCAGATCAGCGTAGCGCGATAATTGCGGAGCACGTTTCAAACGTTCAGCGCGGATGATCGCAAGCAGATCCTGCACCGCGCGCTGAAATGCGTCATTCATAATAACATAATCAAAATCAGCGACGTGCGCGATCTCGCCGCGGGCAGCAGCAAGCCGCCGAGCGATTATGCAGGCGTCATCCTGGCCGCGCTGCTGCAAGCGCTCGGCAAGCGCTGCGAGCGACGGCGGCAAGATAAAAACGCTGACTGCGGACGGCGCCAGTCGCCGGACTGCAGCCGCGCCCTGCCAATCGATCTCGAGCACTACATCGCGCCCTTCGGCGATCGAGCGTTCGATCGCGTCGTGCGGCGTACCGTAACGATTGCCGTGAACCTCAGCCTCCTCGAGGAAGTCGCCGGCCGCCGCCATGCGCTCGAATTCCGCGTCCGAAACAAAAAAATAATCGCGGCCTGCTATCTCGCCCTGGCGCGGCGGCCGTGTCGTACAAGACACGGAAAGCCGCATTGTCGGCTCCGCGCTGAGGGCCGCCCGGACTACGCTGGTCTTGCCGGCGCCGGAAGGCGCGCTGACGATAAAAAGACTCGCCACCCTCAGCCTATTCCAAATTCTGGATTTGCTCGCGCATCTGCTCGATCAGCAGCTTGAGGTCCATCGAAATTTTCGAGACTTCGACATCGATCGACTTCGACCCCAAAGTATTTGCCTCGCGGTTCAATTCCTGCATCAGGAAATCGAGCCGCTTGCCGACCGCGCCGCCGTGCTCGAGGATGCGCCGAATCTCGGCCAGGTGCGTGCCGAGCCGGGTCAATTCTTCGTCGACATCGATCTTGGCAATGAACATCACCAGTTCCTGCCGTATGCGATCGTCATCAACAGCCAGGGCGGCTTCGCGCACGCGGCTGGCCAGCTTGTCCTGATACGCGGCGATCATTTGCGGAAACCGCGGCGCGACCTGGGCTGCTCGCTGTTCCATGCGCGTGACGCGGTCGAGCAACATCGCCTTCAGCTTGCCGCCCTCGCGCCGGCGCGCCGCTTCAAACTCATCGAGCACATTTGCAAGCAAGGCGAGGCAACTTTCGCGCAGCGCTTCGAGCGTCAGCGTGTCGGCCGCCATGATGCCCGGCCATCGCAGCATTTCGGCGACGCTCAGCTCCCGCGCTGCTGCACTGAAGGTGCGCAACTCGCTCTGCAGCCCGATGAGTTGCCGCAATAATTCGCGATTCAGCTTTAGCTCGGTAGCCGTTGCGGTTGCAGGTGCGGTCAGGGTGATCCGGCATTCGACCTTGCCGCGCTGCAGACGGCTCGCGATCGCTTCGCGGAGCGCCGGTTCGAACTGTCGCAGCTCATCCGGCATGCGAAATTGAATATCGAGATAGCGGTGATTCACGGCGCGCAAATCGATGGCCAAGGCACCGCCTGGCAGTTCACTGCCGGCTGCGGCATAGCCTGTCATGCTGTAAACGCCGGCACGCCCGCTATCCGGCATGGTTTAAATCCGCGTGACAGAAAACCTGCATAAGCTTTGAATTATTCGAGCAAAGTGCGCGCCGCCTTTACAGAGGATTGACACACGCCGACAATGACGGGCAGGCCACAAGATAACATAAACGCATGGGCTCGGCGCCGAATTATCCCCTCCAAAGCGGCTACCAGTTACTGAATTATCGTATCGATCGACTGCTGAGCCGCGGCGGCTTCAGCCTAGTCTATCGGGCTCGGGATGAGAGCGGCGTAACGGTCGCAATCAAGGAATATCTGCCGAGCGGCCTGGCGTTGCGCGAGCAGGGCGACGTCATACACGCGACCTCGGCCGACAACATTGCGCTATTCCGCCACGGCATGCGCTGTTTTTTCGAGGAAGGCCGCGCGCTGGCTCGCATCGTCCATCCAAACGTCGTTCGCGTGCTTAATTTTTTTCGCGCCAACGAGACCGTATATCTGGTC
>JACMKV010000201.1 GCA_014379915.1 Burkholderiales bacterium | reverse complement strand
TTGACCGATACTAACCGATATGCGCAAACCGCCTGAGGCGCTGCCTGGGTTCCAGCAGTACCAGTTCACGTTCACCCGTCACATTCGCAACCCCGCGCAGAATCCGCGGCCAGCCGGCGCCGAGGCGCGCCGCATGGCGATTTACAACGATCTCCTTTACAACAACGTCGAGAGTTTTCTGCTCAGATGTTTTCCGGTCTGCCGAAAAATTCTAGGCGAATCGAAGTGGAATACCCTGGCTCGCGATTTCTTCGCCAATCACCGCAGTACAACTCCGTTATTTCGCCAGATTCCCGAGGAATTCGTTCGGTTCATCGAGTCGCGAGGCGATGACCACCCCGCGAGTCCGGCTTTCCTCCCGGCTTTCCTCCCTGAGCTCGCCCACTATGAATGGGTCGAACTCGCGCTCGACGTATCGCCGTTGTCCGTGGATATGTCCCAGATCGACCCGACAGGTGATTTAATGCACGACGAGCCGGCGCTCAATCCGGTTTCGCTGCTACTGCATTATCCGTATGCCGTTCACCGAATCAGCGAAGGCTACCAGCCGACGGCGGAACAGCAGGAAACGACGTGGCTGCTTGCGTTTCGCAACCTCGACGATAAAGTCAGGTTCATTGTGCTGAACGCGGTTTCGGCGCGCCTGATTGCCTTGCTGCAGGATGAACGTCAGGGCGAGCGCCAGACGGGGAGTGCCATTCTGGAAAAGATAAGCGCGGAGTTGCGACATCCTGATCCGGCCGTCGTCCGCGCCGGCGGTGTCGAGATCATGCAAAACCTGCGCGCGCAGCAAGCCTTGCTCGGTACCTGGAAATGAAACCGGCTCGGGCCCGCGCTACTGCTTGTTCGGCGGCTCCTCGCCGATCGCCCGCACGGTCGCCTCGAAGCTCACCTCTATCCGCGTTTTGTCGGCTCGTTCGAGCTTGATCGCCAGCGGCACCTTGTCGCCGCGCGCGAGTGGTTTTTTCAGGTCGATCAGCATGATGTGATAACCGCCGGGCGCAAAACGCAGCGCCTGGTTGGCCGGCACCTCGATTTTTTCGACTTCGCGCATTTTCATTACGCCGTTATCCATCGCGGACAAATGGATTTCGGCGCTTTCCGCTATCTCGCTTTCCACACCGACAATTCTTACCCGTACCGGACTCGATATCTCGAGGAAAGCGCCGGTCACCGTTTGTCCGGGTGCGGTTGCCCTGACCCACGCATCGGTCACGGTAACGACCTCATCGGCTCGGACCGTCGCGCAAACGGCAAGCAACGGAAGCAAGCCAAGCAGCGCCAGCCCGAGCCGTCGATTTTTTCTCTGATGCATTTCGATTCCTTGTTTAATTTCACGTACTCAGGGCTGCCACTTCAAGCTGGCCATCGTTCCCATCGATACCGGCTAAGCCTATAATCAGCGCTTTTGCACACGCCCCGATGAGACTCTTTCTGCTACTCCTGCTGTTGCCTTCTTTGCTATTTGCGCAACAGCTCCCGCCGGTCCCGCAAGCCCCGTCTGTCGCCGCCAAAGCGTTTATCCTGACGGATTTCGCCACGCAGTACGTAATGACCAGTACCAATCCGCATGAGCGCATCGAGCCCGCATCGCTGACCAAGCTGATGACGGCTTATCTGGCGTTCGATGCGATCAAGCAGAAAAAGCTGTCGTTGACGCAGGTTGTTCCGGTATCGAAGCGAGCCTGGCGCGCGCCCGGATCACGGATGTTCATCCAGCCGGACAAGCCGGTTACGGTCGATGAATTGCTGCGCGGCATGATCGTGCAGTCCGGCAACGACGCGTGCATCGCGCTGGCCGAGGCGATCGCCGGCAGCGAAGACGCGTTCGCCGAATTGATGAACCGCGAAGCGCAGCGGCTGGGCATGAAAAACTCGCACTTCACGAACTCATCGGGCCTGCCCGATCCGCAGCACTATACCACCGCCTACGATTTAACCTTGCTGGCGAGCGCCGTGATCCGCGATTTTCCGGAATTTTACCCGCTCTATTCGATCAAGGAATACAGGTACAACAACATCACGCAGGCCAATCGCAATCGGCTGCTGTGGACGGACCCGTTTGTCGATGGAGTGAAGACCGGGCATACCGAAGCGGCCGGCTATTGTCTGATAACGTCCGCCAAGCGCAACGACCGGCGGCTGGTTTCCGTGGTGCTCGGCGCCGGCTCGGAGGCGGTGCGCGCGACCGAAAGCCAGAAGCTGCTCAACTACGGTTTCCAGTTTTTCGATACGGTGCGCCTGTATGAGAAAAACCAGCCGGTCGCGACCATGCCGGTCTGGAAGGGCGCGGAAGAAAAGATCGAAGCCGGCTTCACGCAGGATCTGCTTTTGACTCTGCCGAAAGGCCACGCCGAACATTTGCAGGCGGCTCTCGAAAGCAGCGAGCCATTGCTGGCGCCGATCGCCGCCGGCCAGCAACTCGGTACCGTCAACGTCACGCTTGCAGGTAAACCCGTAGGCGCTTATCCGGTCTACGCGCTCAAGGATGTACCGGTAGCGAATTTTTTCAAACGTACGTGGGACAGCCTCCAACTCTATTTCAAGTGAATCCAGCTTTGGACAACGCGGTCTACCTGAACGGCGAATTCATGCCGCTCGAAGAAGCGCGCATCCCGGTGCTCGATCGCGGCTTCATCTTTGGCGACGGCGTTTACGAGGTCGTGCCGGTTTATTCGCGGCAGCCGTTTCGTCTCGATGAGCATTTGCGGCGCCTCGACAACAGTCTGACCGCAATCCGTTTGCAAAATCCGCACTCGCATGCTGAGTGGCGCGCCCTGCTCGAACAATTGATAGCCAGGCAGGACTGCGAGGATCAATATATTTACCTGCACATCACGCGCGGTGTGGCAAAGCGTGATCACGCTTTTCCGGCAGGCATAGCACCTACGATTTTCATGATGAGCAGTCCGCTCATCATGCCGCCGCGGTCTTTGCTGGAGTCCGGCATTGCAGCGATTACCGCGGAGGATAATCGCTGGCTGCGTTGCGACATCAAGGCCATTTCGCTGTTGCCGAACGTTCTGCTGCGGCAGATGGCGGTCGATGCCGGAACCGCCGAAACGCTGCTGATGCGCGACGGCAATCTGATCGAGGGCTCGGCGAGCACTGTTTTCGTCGTTCACAGCGATACGGTGCTGGCGCCGCCAAAAAATCATCTGATGCTGCCGGGCATCACCTATGACGTCGTCCTGGAGCTGGCCGCCAGGAACGACATTCGGCACGAGGTGCGCGCCATCCCCGAGCGCGAAATGCGCGGCGCGCAAGAGCTTTGGCTGCTGTCTTCGACCAAGGAGGTGCTTGCGATCACGACGCTCGACGGCAAACCCGTCGGGAACGGCAAGCCCGGCGCGCTGTTCAAACGCATGTATGGGCTTTATCAGGATTACAAGAAGACCGTGATGCGAC
>JACMKV010000200.1 GCA_014379915.1 Burkholderiales bacterium | reverse complement strand
TGGTTGGCGTCGATGTGGTTCGCGAATTGTTCGGCGTTATGGCGGCGCGAGGCGCAGTCGGCGGCTTTGTCGTGACTGCAGGCAACTTCAGCGCCGATGCGCGAGCATTTGCCGAGGGACGCAACATTGACTTGATCGCCGGTAATGCTGCTGCGCATGATCGAAGCCGTAGAAAATACTGGAGTAGCTCCTGCTCCTAACCCGAAATCGATTCCAACTCCTGCCTGCCCTGTTTGCAGCGGGGCAATGGTGAAGCGTACTGCCAAGCGGGGCAGCAATGCGGGCCAAACGTTTTGGGGCTGCGCTTCCTATCCGCGCTGCAAAGGCACTCGCCCAATCGGTTAGCGTCCTGAGTTGAGCTTTTGTTTATGGCCATTTAGAATATCGAAATGGACATTTCAGTTACCGAATTCAAAGCCAACTGCCTCGAACTGATTCGCAAGGTCGAAGAAGGCGGCGAAGTCATTACTATCCGGCGGCGCGGCAAGATCGTGGCGCGGCTGGAGCCGCCCAAGTCCCACGAAAAAGAAGTGAAGCCGTGGGAGAAATTGCGAGGTTCGGGTGTGTTGCTTGCGGAGCCCGGCGAATCCGTCATTAGCGACGAGGATTTCGAGGCGATGCGTTGAGCGTCCTGCTCGATACGCATATATGGGTACGCTGGCTACTGGATGCAGAGCCGCTATCGCGTGAGGAGCGCGAGGCTATCAGCGGGCTAACGGCTTTCGGTCTGGCTAGTATCTCTGCGATTAGTTTGTGGGAAGGCGAGATGTTGCACGCGAAGGGACGCTTGCCGCTGAATCGTCCCTTCGAAGCCTGGATACGCCAGGCGTCCGACCCTGACGTGGTGAAAGTGTTGCCGCTCGATATAGAAGTGATCGTCCAGCTACATCGGCTGCCCGCGAGATTCCACGGTGATCCCGCTGATCGACTGATCGTCGCGACCGCGCGCGCTCATGGCCTGCCGCTTGCTACGCACGACAGCAGTATTCGGCGCTCGCGCGTTGTAAAAATCTGGAAGCCGTGAACGTTCTGTCGTATCGAAAGCTTTGCTGCTACTGCTTTGGCAGCATCAGGAAGTCCCTGGACGAATCCATCGCCGTCATTCCCGCGAGAATGGTGTGTATAGAGTCGTGTAGTTAAGGGAACTTGGATTCCCTGAATTCACGAATCAAGTGCAACACCCGTATAAGGTGTTGCCATGGAAACCCAATACGAACATCTGACGTTAGCCGAACGCATTGAACTCTACCGTTTGTCTAAGCAGGGCGCATCGATGAGAGCTATCGCGCGGGCCCTGGGGCGCTCGCCCAGCACGGTCAGCCGCGAGCTTCTTCGCAACAGCCGGCCGACCAGAGCCTGGTCCGGCGGTTATGAGCCGGCGCGGGCGGAAGACCTGGCGCAACGCCGGCGCCGCTGGGATGGCCGTTTCAAGCTTACTCGGGATGCGCCGCTTCGAGCCCACGTTCGCGAGCATCTCCTGCTGGGCTTCTCGCCTGAGCAGATCAGTGGCCGATTGCGTCTCGAACACGGTCATGGCGTCGTCTCTCATGAATCGATCTACCGCTTCATCTACCATTGCTCGGCGCAGAAGGATTACTGGCATCGTCTGCTGCCGCGGCACAAGTCGCGGCGCGGACGCCTGGGCAAAAGGGGCGGCAGTCCGGTTACGCATATCGCACATCGGGTGCCGATTCATGATCGCTGTCCCGGGGTCAACACGCGCGCCGATGCTGGACACTGGGAAGGCGATCTCATGCTCTTTTCCCGCTACGGGCAAGCTGTTTTGTTCACGCACGAGCGGCACTCGCGTGTCCTTTTTGGCAGCCGGCAACCGAATAAGGCGGCCGCACCGGTCGCCGATCGCCTGCTGCGCCAGTTCAAGGCGCTTCCGCCCGAGCTTCGCCAAACGCTCACCTTCGATAACGGCACCGAATTCAGCTATCACTACCGGCTTAATCAGGAGCTCGGCATGGCGACCTACTTCTGCGATCCCCATGCGCCCTGGCAGAAGGGCGGCATCGAGAATGCGATCGGACGCATGCGCCGAACACTGCCGCGCAAGACGGACCTTGCCACCCTGGACGATCAAGTGTTCGATGCTCTCATCGCCACCTACAACCACACCCCCAGAAAGTGCCTTGGGTTCAGGACACCGGCGGAGGTATTCTGTAACCAGCTGTTGCACTTCAAACGTGAATGCACCTTCCGGCCTGCGCCGGAATGACCGTTGATTGTCATCGCCGGTCCTTCTGGAAATAATTCTTGTCGATGATCGCGTACAGGAACAACAGATAGGCGATGAGGCGAACCAAAAACACCAGCGTTCCCGGTTCGCTGGCGTCGTTGATCCGCACGGTTCAGCGCCAGCAGCCAGAAGGCGTAAGCGAAAAACATGAACAGCCGATCGCCGGTTTTTCCAGAAGTGCATAAAATCAATCCGGCCACCGTGTAATGGCGACGCCACGCTCGCTATACAGCTGCGCGGTAACCGTAACTGCGTTACGTAGCGCGTCATGCCCATATCAAACGCGCGCGGCAGGACGATCGACCGCGCGCCGCGGCCGGTCATCGCGAAACGATCGATAGCGATGTAAATGAATGGTCGCCGGCCTTGACTTCGCCCGCGTCGATCGCGCTCGCGTCGCCGGTGTGCACTGTCGCCGCCGGCAACACGACTTCGATGCGCGTGCCGCCGCCGGACGGGGCGGCGATGACTATCCTGCCGCCGAGCCGCCGGACGCGTTCGCGCATCCCTGTCAAACCATGCGACATCGGCTTATGCGCAGCATCGGGCGCGATGCCGATGCCGTTGTCCACTACTTCGAGGGCGACGCCGCCGTCGCTCAAACGCAACGCGATGCGAACTTCGCTCGCCTGCGCGTGCCGGGTAATGTTGGTCAGCGCTTCCTGCAGAATGCGGAACAGCGAAATCGAGCACATCTTGTCGAGCTTGGCCTGCTCGTCGAACAGCTCTGTCTTGCAGGCAATGCCGTTGCGTTTGGCGCATTCTTCCGACTGCCAGCGGATCGCCGCCGCTATGCCCACGTCATCGAGCAGCGTGGGCCGCAAATCCTGCATGATGCTGCGCGTGGTCTTGATCGCCGAATCGATCAGTCCTTTAGCTGCCTTCAGCTTGTCGGCAACCGGCTGCTCGGTGTGGTTTGTGCGCTTTTGCAGCCACGATAAATCGAGCGCGAGAACGGTCAGGA
>JACMKV010000024.1 GCA_014379915.1 Burkholderiales bacterium | reverse complement strand
GTATAGCAATCGGCAATCGAAACGACCAAGCCGGCGACCTCCTCGGCGAGCTGATGCGCGTACTGCTCGGCATCGGCGACGAGGACTTTGTCGATGCCGGCAATGTTGGCCGCAGCCTGCGCCGTCGCCGCGCAGCCCTGGCCTGCGACCAAAATATGCAGCGGCTCATTGTGTAGAGGTTGCGCGATCGCTTTCGCCGCGCTGACGGCGCTCAAGGCCACCGGCTTGGGTGCCGCGTGATCGTGTTCCGCGATGATCAGCGTTTCCATGAGATGACCTTCGCCTCATGACGCAGCTTCTGCACGAGTTCCTTCACGTCGGCGACGCGCTTGCCGGCAGCGCGCGTTTTCGGCTCCTCGACTTTCAGCGTGATCAGCGTCGGCCGGACATCGATACCGAGCGCTTCAGGCGTCGTGATGTCGAGTGGTTTTTTCTTGGCCTTCATGATGTTAGGCAGGCTAACGTAGCGTGGCTCGTTCAGGCGCAAATCGGTGGTGACGATTAGCGGCAGCTTGAAGCCCAGCGTTTCCAGCCCGCCGTCGATCTCGCGCGTGACTTGCACGTCCAGGCCATCGACGACGAGCTTCGATGCGAACGTCGCCTGCGGCCAGCCCATCAGCGCCGCGAGCATTTGCCCGGTCTGATTTGCGTCATCGTCTATCGCCTGCTTGCCGAGCATGACGAGGCCAGGCGCGGGCAATTCCCGGCAGATCAAAACCTTGAGTAACCTGGCAACGGCGAGCGGCTGCACCTCGGTCTGCGTTTCGACCAGAATAGCCCGGTCGGCGCCCAGCGCCAGCGCCGTGCGCAGCGTCTCCTGGCACTGCGCGCTGCCGATCGACACCGCGATGATCTCGCGGGCTTTGCCGGCCTCCTTCAGGCGCACCGCTTCCTCGATCGCGATTTCGTCGAACGGATTCATCGCCATCTTGAGATTGGCGGTATCGGCGCCGCTGCCGTCGGCTTTGACGCGTACCTTGACGTTGAAGTCGACGACGCGTTTTACCGCGACCAGAATTTTCACGCCAGAAGTATTTTATTTTTTGAACAGCGCGCCGATTTCGCCGACGACGCCGCGGCGAAACGCGAGTACGCACATCACGAAAATGGCGCCGGTAATCACCGTCACCCACTCGCCAAGACCGGCAGCATAATTTTGCAGCCCGACTACGATAGCTGCACCCGCGATCGGCCCGAACACGGTGCCCATGCCGCCGAGCAAGGTCATCAACACCACTTCGCCGGACATATGCCAATGCACGTCGGTCAGCGAGGCGAGCTGAAACACCAGCGTCTTGGTCGAACCGGCAAGGCCCGACAACGCGGCGGATAATACGAAAGCAACGAGCTTGTATTTGTCGACGTCGTAGCCGAGCGAAATCGCGCGCGGTTCGTTTTCGCGGATCGCTTTCAGCACCTGGCCAAACGGCGAATGGATCGCGCGGTAAATGATCCAGAAGCCGATGCAGAAAATGGCGAGCACGAAAAAGTACATCGTGTACGTCTGCGTCAGATCGAAGATGCCGAACAGCCGTCCGCGCGGCACGCCTTGCAAGCCGTCTTCACCGCCGGTGAAAGGAAATTGCAGCGCGAGGAAATAGACCATCTGCGCCAGCGCCAGCGTGATCATCGCGAAATAAATTCCGGCGCGGCGAATGGCGAGGCCGCCGACGAGAAAGCCGAGCGCCGCGGCAACCGCGGTTCCGGCAAGCAGGCCCAGCTCGGGCGTGAGCGGCGCGGTATCGACGGACAGACTGATGAACTTCAAAAAACCGGGGGCGGTAAAATTGATATCGAATCCATTTCTGACAAGATGGCCGGTGATATAGGCAGAGCCGCCAAAAAATGCCGCGTGGCCGAACGACAGCAGGCCGGTGTAGCCGAGCAGCAGGTTGAACGCGCAGGCAAACAGGGCAAAGCACAGCAGCTTCATCAGGAATACCGGATAGATGAACATCGGCGCCACGATCAGCGCTGCGAGCAGCACCAGCATGATCAGGTAGTCGCGTTTCATTGCATCCTGTCATTCCTGCGCAAGCAGGAATCTCCCGGTAGTAGTACAAGATCCCTGCGTGCGCAGGGATGACAGCCTGAAGTGAAATCGATGCATGAAGGCAGAAGCGCCTTACGCGTGCATGGAGGAACCTTTTCGGCCATCACTTTTCCCTACCAAACAATCCGGCCGGGCGCACCAGAAGCACGATCGCCATGATCACGAATACGACGACAGCCGACGCTTCCGGGTAATAGACGCGCGTTATGCCTTCGACCAGCCCCAGACCAAGACCGGTGACGATGGAGCCGAGTATCGAGCCCATGCCGCCGATCACGACCACCGCGAAGACGACGATAATCAGATTCGAACCCATCACCGGATTCACCGAAAAAATCGGCGCCGCCAGCACGCCGGCAAATGCCGCGAGCGCGACCCCATAGCCATAGGTCAGCGTGATGAGCAGCGGCACATTGACGCCGAATGCCTGTAGCAGCTTGGGGTTCTCCGTTCCGGCACGCAGGTACGCGCCGAGCTTGGTGCGCTCGATGACAAACCATGTCACCAGGCAGACGACCAGCGATGACGCGATCACCCAGCCGCGGTACTTCGGCAGAAATATGAAGCCGAGATTCCAGGCGCCGCCGAGCGCTTCCGGCACCGTGTAAGGCTGGCCTGATATGCCGTAAAAATAGCGGAACAGACCTTCGATGATCAGCGCCAGACCGAATGTCAGCAGCAATCCATACAAGTGATCGAGGTGATATAGACGTTTCAGCATCAAGCGTTCGAGCAGCATGCCGAAGATGCCGACGACGAGCGGCGCCAGCACCAGCGCCAGCCAGTAATTGATGCCGAAATACGTGAGGCCTATCCACGCCAGAAAAGCGCCCATCATGTAGAGCGCGCCGTGGGCGAAATTGATGATGTTCAACAGGCCGAAGATGATGGCAAGGCCCAGGCTCAGCACCGCGTAGAACGAGCCGTTGATCAGGCCAACCAGAAGCTGCCCGAATAGCGCCTGCACTGGAACGCCGAAGATTTCAGTCATTTAGGACAAACACCCGTTGCGTCGGCCGAACTTCCCCCTTTGGCATGGATGGCAAGTGGGTGCCCAAAGCAGGCAAACCGCCCCTTCCGCTGCGCAGGCAAACTACCCCTTTCGCTGCGCTCCCTCCCCTCCTTGCGGAGGGAGACACGCAGTGGCGGGATGGTTGGGGTGGTTATTGCGGCCGCTATTTCTTTACCAGCGGGCATTTGCTTTGCGCCAGCGGCTGGAACGCCTGCTCGCCGGGAATCGTCTGGCGAATATGGTAATAATCCCACGCAGCCTTCGACTCGTCCGGTTTCTTGACCTGAACCAGATACATGTCGTGCACCATGCGTCCGTCTTCGCGAACTTTGCCGTTCTTGGCGAAGAAATCGCTGATCGGCGTCGCTTTCATGGTCTTCATGACGGCTGCCGTGTCATCCGTGCCGGCGGCCTTGACCGCGTTCAGATAATGCATGACAGCCGAATATTGACCGGCTTGCACCATCGTCGGCATACGCTTGTGCTTGTCGAAAAAGCGCTTCGACCACGCACGGGTATCGTCGTCTCGGTCCCAGTAATAGCCAGTCGTCAGATACATGCCCTGGGTGGCTTTCAGGCCGAGCGCATGGACATCGCTGATGAACATCAAAAGGCCGGCCAGGGTCTGCTTGGGCGTGATGCCGAATTCGGCCGCCTGCTTGATCGAATTGGTGGTGTCGGTTCCGGCGTTGGCGAGGCCGATGACCTTTGCGCCCGACGCCTGCGCTTGCAGCAGGAACGACGAAAAATCCGTTCCCGGGAACGGATGGCGCACCGAACCCAGCACTTTGCCGCCGTTCGCTTTGACGACCGCCGTCGTATCGGCTTCGAGCGACTGGCCGAACTTGTAATCCGCGGTCAGGAAGTACCACGTATCGCCACCCTGTTTGACCACGGCCTTGCCGGTGCCATTGGCCAGCGAATACGTGTCGTAGGTCCAATGCACGTTGGTGTCCGTGCATTCTTCGTTGGTGATCGCGGTCGACGCCGCGCCCGACACCAGCGTAATTTTGTTTTTTTCCTTCGCGACTTTCATTACCGCCAGCGCGGTCGAAGTCGTGACCAGTTCGGTGATGACATCGACGGCCTCCGTATCAAACCATTGACGCGCCTTATTGGCCGCAATATCGCCTTTGTTCTGGTGATCGGAGGAGACCATCTCGATTTTGAAGTCCGGTTTCGCCTGCTCCTGGAAAGTTTCAATCGCCATTTGCGTCGCCAGCACTGCTCCTGAGCCGGCCAAATCGGAATACAAACCCGAAAGGTCGGTCAACACTCCGATTTTGACGGCGCCATCGGAAATCTTGCCGGACCCCGCGGAAGGCGCGGCCGCGGTCGAAGGCGCCCCTGGCGGAGGTGTCGTCGCGGTCGAAGAAGGTGTGGCCGCCGGTTCGGCTGTCTTGGGGGCTTCGTCCTTCTTTCCGCATGCGGCGAGCGCGAGCGTGAGCGCCGCGCCAATGAGTACCGCCCTGTGATTCGGGTTCAATTTCATTTCTAGTTCCTCCAGTGATTAAACGCCGAGGTAGTCGTGCAATTTATTCATTTTCGAATTCAAGTCCTGCGCTTCGACTACCATAACGATTTTGCCATTCTCGAGCACGTAATGGCGGTCGGCGATCGGCGCGGCGAAGCGAAAATTCTGCTCGACGAGAATGATCGTATAACCCTTCCCTTTCAGATTCGTTATCACCTTGCCGAGCGTCTGCACGATGACCGGGGCCAGGCCTTCTGTGATTTCATCGAGCAGCAGCAGTTGCGCGCCTGTGCGCAGTATGCGCGCCATTGCCAGCATCTGCTGTTCACCGCCGGATAAGCGCATGCCGGGACTGCGCCGGCGCTCGGCGAGGTTCGGAAACATCTGGTAGATCTCGTCGATCGACATGCCCCGGCCAGCACCCGCCGCATCGACTTCGGGCGGCAGCATCAGGTTTTCCTCCGCCGTCAGGCTGGCGAAAATGCCGCGCTCCTCCGGGCAATAGCCGATTCCGAGGTGGGCGATCTTGTGCGTCGGCATTGCGATGATCTCGCGACCATTCAACACGATCGAACCGCTACGCTTGCCGACCAGGCCGAGTATGGATTTCAGTGTCGTCGTGCGCCCCGCGCCATTGCGGCCGAGCAGCGTAACGAGCTCACCCTTGGCAATGCTGAAATCGATGCCGTGCAGGATGTGCGATTCGCCATAGTATGCATGCAGATCGCTGACGCGCAGCATTGCGTCGGCGGCGGTTCCGTCAGGCATGCGCTGTTCCCACGTAGGCTTCGAGCACCTGCGGGTTCTTCGAAACCTCGGCATACGTCCCTTCGGCGAGTATCGCGCCGCGCTGCAATACCGTGATCGTGTTCGACAGATTGGCAACGACATTGAGGTTGTGCTCGACCATCAATATCGTGCGATCGGCCGACACCTTGCGGATCAATTCAGTGACGCGGCCGACGTCTTCGTGACCCATGCCCTGGGTCGGCTCATCGAGCAGCATCAGCTCCGGGTCGAGCGCCAGGGTCGTCGCGATTTC
>JACMKV010000199.1 GCA_014379915.1 Burkholderiales bacterium | reverse complement strand
GTCCTGAGCAAGAAGATGAATGCGCGCGAACTCGCCGAATTCGCCGCTTACACATTTGGCTTTCCGTTATTCGACCTGAATGCTCTCGACCCCGATCACCTGCCTAAGAAGGTGCTCGACAGCAAGGTAATGCAAACGCGGCGCGTTTTGCCCTTATACAAGCGCGGCAATCGCCTTTTCCTCGGCGTTTCCGACCCGAGCAATCGGGCGACGCTGGAAGACATAAAATTTCAGACCGGTCTGATTATCGACCCGGTCGTTGTCGAGGACGACAAACTCGCCGCGCTGATCCACAAGACGATCGAAACCAGCGACGTCAACCTGACCGATTTGGTCGGCGACGACGTGACACTCGAATTCGCCGACACCGAAGCGCAGGCTACGGTCGACGACAGCGCCGACGTCGACGATGCGCCGGTCGTCAAGTACCTGCAAAAGATCTTGCTCGACGCGATCAATTCCAACGTTTCCGATATTCACTTCGAGCCGTACGAAAAATTCTTCCGGATTCGCTACCGGATGGATGGCGTGCTCTACGAGATTTCGCAGCCGCCGCTTGCGATCAAGGAAAAAATCGCATCGCGGATCAAGGTGATATCCAAGATGGATATCTCCGAAAAGCGTGTGCCGCAGGACGGCAGGACCAAGCTGGTGCTGTCGAAATCGCGGGCAATCGATTTTCGGGTGAGTTCGCTGCCGACGCTGTTCGGCGAAAAAATCGTCATGCGGATTCTCGATCCGTCGAGCGCTCAGTTGGGTATCGATGCGCTTGGTTACGACCCCGATCAAAAACAATTGCTGATGAATGCCATCAGCAGGCCCTACGGAATGATCCTGGTCACAGGCCCGACCGGGAGCGGCAAGACCGTTTCGCTCTACACCTGTCTGAATATTCTGAACAAGCCGGGCACGAACATTTCGACCGCCGAGGATCCGGCCGAAATCAACCTGCCGGGTGTCAACCAGGTGAACGTTAACGAAAAGGCCGGGTTGACTTTTTCAGCTGCGCTACGCGCCTTTCTGCGCCAGGATCCGGATGTGATCATGGTCGGCGAAATTCGTGATCAGGAAACCGCCGAGATTGCGATCAAAGCGGCGCAAACCGGCCACTTGGTGCTGTCGACCCTGCATACCAACGATGCGCCCAGTACGTTGACGCGGCTGATCAACATGGGCATTGCGCCGTTCAATATCGCTTCGTCGGTGTTGATGATTACAGCACAACGGTTGGCGCGCCGCCTGTGCACTTGCAAACGACCGGTCGACATCCCGACCGTGGCGTTGCTTGCCGCCGGTTTCACCGAAGAAGATCTCGACGGCAGCTGGCAACCGTATCGCCAAGTCGGCTGCGATATCTGCAAAAACACCGGCTACAAAGGCCGTGTGGGGCTTTATCAAGTGATGCCGATTTCCGATGAAATGACGCGCATTATCATGCGCCAAGGGAACGCGATCGATATCGCCGATCAGGCGAAACGCGACGGCGTAAACGATTTGCGGCGTGCGGGATTATTGAAAGTAAAACTCGGCATGACTTCACTCGAAGAAGTCGAGGCCGTTACCAACGAATAGGAGCAAGCGATGGCTGCCGTGATTGCGAAAAGAGACGTTAAGCAATATAACTTCTCGTGGGTCGGACGGGATAAATCCGGCAAGTCAATGCGCGGCGAAATTCGCGCGAGCGCCGAATCGGTCGTCAATGCGACGTTGCGGCGGCAAGGCATGACCCAGGTCAAAATCAAGAAGCAAAGGACGCGTCGCGGCAAGAAAATTACCGATAAGGACATCGCGCTGTTTACCCGGCAGCTTGCAACCATGATGAAAGCCGGCGTGCCGCTGCTACAGTCGTTCGACATCGTAGCCAAGGGCCATAGCAACGCATCGGTGCAGAAACTGCTCGGCACGATCAAGTCCGACATCGAAACGGGCAGCAGCCTGAGCCAGGCCTTCCGCAGGCATCCGCTGTATTTCGACGCGCTGTATTGCAATCTGATCGGCGCCGGCGAGCAAGCCGGTATTCTCGACAGCCTGCTCGACCGCCTGGCGACCTACAAAGAAAAAATTATCGCCATCAAGGGCAAAATCAAATCGGCGTTGTTTTACCCGATTTCGATCCTCGTCGTCGCCTTCATCATCACCGCAGTCATTATGCTGTTCGTGATCCCCGCATTCAAACAGGTGTTTACGAGCTTCGGCGCAGACTTGCCGGCGCCGACCTTGATGGTGATCGCAATGTCCGACGCTTTCGTAGCATACTGGTATTTGATTTTCGGCACCCTCGGCGGCGGCGGCTGGTTCTTCTTCTACACTTGGAAGCGCTCCAAAAAAATGCAGATGGTGATGGATCGCTGGCTGCTGCGGGTGCCGCTGTTCGGTGAAATCATCCGCAAAGCGACGATGGCGCGCTGGACACGCACCTTGTCGACCATGTTCGCGGCCGGCGTGCCGCTCGTCGAAGCGCTCGACTCTGTCGGCGGCGCGGCCGGCAATCACGTTTACCTCGAAGCAACGAAAAAAATCCAAGGGGAAATTTCAACCGGCACCAGCTTGACGGTCGCTATGCAGAACAGTGAAGTGTTCCCGAATATGGTGCTGCAGATGGTCGCTATCGGTGAAGAGTCCGGTGCGCTTGACTCCATGCTGTCCAAGGTAGCGGATTTTTTCGAGGCCGAAGTCGACGATTCAGTCGAAGCGCTGAGCAGCCTGATGGAGCCCATCATCATGGTCGTGCTCGGTGTTTTGATCGGCGGCATGGTCATCGCGATGTATTTGCCGATTTTCAAACTCGGCCAGGTCGTATAACGAGAGTTCTAAGCGTCGGCGCAATGGGTTGGCGAATCGCCGACCCTTTGCGCCTTTCCATCAGCATTGATAATCCGCTCTTCCTCTGACCCTGTGACTGACGCGCTGCAAAGTTCCCCCTCTCTATTCATTTCGGTATGCGGCTTACTGGGCCTCATCGTCGGCAGTTTCCTCAACGTTGTCATTCACCGCGTTCCGAAAATGCTCGAACGAGAGTGGCGCGAGCAATGTGCTGAATTGAGTCGCAGTGAATCGGGTGGGTCTGTGGGTGCTGAATCAGTTGCCTTACCCCCGTTCAATTTGATCAGGCCGAGATCGCGCTGCCCCTCTTGCGCGCACGTTATCGGTGCGCTGGAAAATATCCCGGTGCTGAGCTACGCGTTTCTGCGCGGTAAATGCGCAGCGTGTAAAACGCATATCTCGCTCCGCTACCCACTGATCGAGATTGTGACCGCGGCGCTGAGCGCGTTCGTCGCATATCGCTTTGGTTTCGATGTGCAAACGCTGGCGGCATTGTTTTTTGTCTGGGCCCTGATCGCGCTGGCATTCATCGATTTCGACACCCAGTTGCTGCCCGACAACATCACGCTGCCGCTGCTATGGGGCGGCCTTTTGTTCAACCTGGGCGCGCTTTTTACTGACCTGAATTCCGCAGTGATCGGCGCCGCTGCCGGTTACCTGACGCTGTGGTCGGTGTATTGGCTGTTCAAGCTCGCGACCGGCAAGGAGGGCATGGGTTTCGGCGACTTCAAGCTGCTGGCCGCGATTGGCGCATGGTTCGGCTGGCAACTGCTGCCTGCTGTGATTTTGCTGTCGTCGCTGGTCGGCGCAGCCATTGGTATCGGACTGATCGTATTCGCGCGCCGCGGCCGCAACGTGCCGATTCCATTTGGACCTTATCTCGTGCTCGCCGCGCTGATCGCGCTGTTTTGGGGGCCGGCTCTC